>JBJXHA010000597.1:0-4200 GCA_046160275.1 Bacteroidia bacterium
TTGCATCATGATAGCTTATATCGCCTTCATTGATACGATATTCGTTGAGATTTATCTTAAATTCAGTTACTTTTGTGTCCTTTATTTCTTGTTTGGTCGTATCAGAAACCATAATATCCCAATTTGCATTCCCATGTTCGTCTATAATTGCATTTACCTTGGGCTTATCCAAAATAATTTTATTGACTTGATAGTTTTTCCCTTCCCACACGCTTTTGATGTCCACAACTGCGCGGCAATTCTCTACGCTTACTAATGTATCCTTAGAAAAATGCCCTTTTCCAATCACGCGAAAGCCTTCTAACCCTACACTCATGTTAGGAAAATTGCGAATCAAGGATAAACTCAGGTCTTCAAAACTCACTTTCGCATTCAGGCGTTTGTCCACTTCTGCCTTTACCGCCGCTTTAATTTTGTCTTTAAATAAGTAAGGAATGCCCAAAAGCAAGGCAAAAATGGTAACGATAGAGATGGCAAATATTTTGAGAAACTTTTTCATGTTATATGACTATTGTGCAATTATTTTTATCGTAATGAAAATATAAGTAACTACTAATTAAGTTGTTAATACGCTATTTTGGTGCAATCAAGGGTTATATATTTCGGTATATTTCCCAACATACTTCCCTTTCTCAATTATCCAAACTACATTATAACTTACTGCCCCTGAACTATTTTCCGCAAAAATATAAATTTTATCTTGTTTTGCATCGCAACAAGCTGTCATTAATTCAAGATTTGGCTCAAATAGGTTTGATAAAGCCCAACTAGGTATTGTAATGTCCTGATTATTTTTACGGATTTTAATAGATTTGTATTGGTTTTGAGGAATTTCTCCATCAATTCCAAAAACCTTATTCCCATCTATTCTAAAAATATAGCCACCTTTTTTCTCAATTTTGTGTTTTTGGGAAGAAAATGGCTCTTTTGTAACGATAATTATAAGTTTATTGTGTTTAAGTGTTAGTTCATTTTGGCTCAATTTTACCTTCTGAAAACTAGGCAGTTTATTGGTGCAAAATAAAATGTCTTTGTAACATCGAATAGGTTGTGCAAGCCCAAAATGAATAGAGAATAGTGTAAAGAAGATGCCTAAAACTTCGTATTTCATCATAAATAGAGCTGATAATCAGTATAATATCCTTTTTTATAAATATAGCTACAAAACTAAGTTTTTTGCGTCAAATTATCAAGTTGGATTTTATGCCCAAACTTCTGTTCCTTCGCTGCAATTTTTGCACATTTCGATTTCTTTGCGAGATTTTAGCAAGGTATTTCGGAATTGATGATAGCCTTCACTGCGCCAAATGCTATGAAAATCTTGGGTAAGGAGGTTGCCCATTTCAAATTCGCCATCTTTGTCAAAACAGCAAGGTAAAACTTTCCCGTCCCAAGTGATTTCAGCCCCATGCCACAATTTCCAGCATTGGTTATTGAGGTTATTTTTAATTTTATAAGTGCCATTTTCCGCTTTTTTATAGCGGCTATATTTTTCCAAATCAGGAATTAAATCGCTACCCTGCTCATAATCATAGATTTGCGCGGTTTTAAAAACCACTTTATCTATCCCTAATTCTTTCCCTAAAATTTCGATGTCGGCAATTTGATGCTCATTCGGTTTTACGACTAAAAATTGAATTACCAAAAAAGGCGTTAGCGAATTTAATTCAGTTCTTGCTTGCACCAAATTTCTCACCCCCTCTTTTACTTTTTCCAAATTTCCGCCCACTCTATACTGTTCATAAACTTCTTGCGTAGTTCCATCAATCGAAATAATCAATTCGGATAAACCCGAATTTACAGTTTTTCGTGCATTTTCTAGCGTCAAATAATGTCCATTTGTACTCGTTGCGCTGTAAATTCCCTTTTCTTTTGCTGCTTTCGCCATGTCAAAAAAAGCCTTGTTGAGATAGGGCTCTCCTTGAAAATAGAGAAGCAAATAAATCAAATCCTGATGTAATTGCGCAATCATTTGCTCAAAATCTGACAGTTTCAACATTCCTGTTGGGCGCGTAAAAGACCGCAAACCTGAAGGACATTCCGGGCAGCGCAAATTACAAGAAGTCGTTGGCTCAATTCCCACTTTCATCGGATTTCCCCAATGATACGATTTCCCCAAAAGGCGAGAAACATGGAAAGAAGTATATATCTTTCCAAAATTTACGATTTTTCGCAAGGAAAGCGTTTGAGCAAGAATTTTTATTTTTCGGAAATGAAACATTTTTTTTAGTTATGAGTAAACAGTTAGCAGTGAACAACTTATCGTTAATTTCGTTTCGCAAGTTTCTCTTGTAAATACCAGAGTATAGCCATGCAAAATGGTGCGAGAATTTTAGGTTTGGGGTTTAAAAACTGATTCATTCTATCCGAAATTTCCGATTTTGTTCTCAAACCTTTTCCTATTTTGTTTAATTTATTTTGCTCTCTTTCTATTGCAATTTTACGAGCGAGACACAATTTTTCTTCATTTAATCCTAAAATGACTATTTCTTTCTCTAATTCACTTTGATATTTTCCGCTTAACGCATAAATTTCATAGCCTATGGCATGACCTTCTTTGGATAACTTTTTTCTATATCCAAACAACCCTTCAATCCCTTTTTTTAAAGGGTTAATATGCGTTAATATTTCGTTTCCCCGAATTTCACTACAATCTCTCTCTTCATTTTTGCAGCTCCCCAATAAATTCATATAATTCAAATCGTCTTTTGGATAAAGAGACTGCGGTTTATAATGTTCAACCGTCATTTTGTCAATTTCAATACGATTATTACAATAACAACAAATATAACCTTGTTCCGTTGCGAGTGCTTTTTTCAAGGGTTTTTCTTCGCCCGTTTCAATGTCTTTGTCAACATAGCCGCTATAAGTTGCGTTTTCCGTAGTTTCACGATACTTTTTGAGGCTATTAGGTTCATTATTCAAAAATTTGGCAATGTGCTTCATTCCCCCTCCGCAATTAAGTTTTCTTCTTGTAAATCAAATAAATCTAACTCGGCTCTCACTACTTCCATATCAAGCCCACCCCATTTGTTGCGCATTTTTGCCAAAGTCAGTTCCGCTTGTGCCACATTTTTTTGGTGAATTGCCTCATAAAAATCACCTAGCAATTTCATGTCTGAAGCAGGGCGTTCTGCCACATCAAAAATTTCGCGTAGCAAAGTATTTGTGTCTTTTCCTTCGGTAAAACCATTCACAGGAATAGCCTTAAAATCTTTTAATAAAAACACACATTCTCTCGGCACAGTACTCACAACTTGCGGTGAATGAGTGGTTACAATGAACTGTACCTTCGGAAAAGTATTCGCTAAATTAGGTAAGATTTCGCGCTGCCAACGTGGATGCAAATGCGTTTCAATTTCATCAATGAGTACAATTCCCTCAAAATCAAGTATATCGCCTGTATCTTCTTTTAAAGGCGGCACAAAAGCATCAATAATTTGCCCAATTAAATTAATGGTTTTTTGCTCGCCTTGTGAGAGGTGATGAAAAGATAATTTACTTCCATTTTTATGAAGAATAACTTGTAAATCCCTAATATTTTCCCCTATTTCTGTATCAATGATAATCCCTGAAAAGCGTTTAATCGCTTCATCCACAGCTTGTTTTGGGCTATAATCTGTCGTAAGTTTATGTTTTTTAGTAATATAAATATCATACAAAGACAATTCCTTATACCATTCAAAAAAATTATTATCTAAATATGCGTTAATCTTATTCTCCTCTTTTGTTGTGTCAACTATGGTTTTAGCTAGTTCTAAATTTATCGTAGTGAAAAATTGTTTGTGGAAAACAAATTCTTGTTTTTTTAACTCGGTACATATTGTATTATGTAAATCAAGGTTCTCCGTAACATCATTTTTACTATTTATTATGCGAAGTCTATGCGGCGTTCTACTATCAACAGAAGATAGTTCCATGAGTATAAGTTTATTTTTTACCAAGCAACTTAAATTAATAGCAGAAGCCTTTTCTACATGTGTGGAAATATTTTGCTTTTTTCCCATAATCCTTTGAATTGGATGCCGTTTAGATTGAGTAATATTCCCACCCAACAATAAAAATATCCCCTCCAAAATACTCGTTTTTCCACTTCCGTTTTCGCCAATAAAAACACAAACATTTTGCGTGGGGAAGTCCATGCTAAAATCTTCGAATCCTGCGAAATTCTTTAATTCAAGGTGTTCTATATGCATAATG
>JBJXHA010000598.1:0-4348 GCA_046160275.1 Bacteroidia bacterium
CTTATCCGCCTCCCAAAAAGAGCATTTTGAAATTGTGGCATCAGGGCAAATCGTGTATTTATGCACCTACTACGGAGGGCGTATTGGTGCATTAGGCGGTAAGAGAGCAAGTCCCGAAAATAAAAAAGCTGCGCAAGACCTTAAAAACGTCATTGATGCAAAAATGCACTTATTGAAAGAGGAAAAACCCTACGAACAGTTTGAACCCATTTACAAACGCTTGGTTACTTTTACTATTGGCGGAAGTATCATGAAGTTTACAGAAGTGGAATTGGCAGGGCTTGGCTCAATGCACGTAACAGAAGCAAAAAAAAAACACAAGAACCAATAAGAGGGGAACTTGGCGTTCAGAAAGACAAAAGCACCAACACCTATCATAAGGCAACACAGGGGCGCAGACCTAGTGGCGTATTAACGGCTAGGCAACTCGTCAACGAGAAGTTTGAGTTTATCAAGCTGCGCCCCGACATTGCAAGAATCTTAGGGAATGATTTTTATGTCAATTCTACGACCATGATATACGGTGTTCCAGGTGCAGGGAAATCTGTACTCTCTTATTATTTGTGGAAGTACTTCCATGAAGTTCATGGCAAAACGCTGTATATCCTTGTGGAAGAGGGCTTTTCTCCTTCGGCTCAAATCAAAATGAAAAAGTTGGGAATCACTGAAAACCAACCCTTAGCCACCGAAATGCAACCCATTGAGGTCTTGAAGCAGTATAAATATGTGTTTATTGATTCCTTCCATGAAGCAGGATTAAAGGCACATGACATTGTTCGTTTGCGTGATGCTTGTCCCAATACCACTTTCTTTTTTGTCTTTACCGTTAATTTGAAAGGCGAATTTTCAGGAGGTATGCAAGGGCTTCACAAAATTGATACAAGCGTGAAAATGGTGGAAAAAGGAATTGCAGAGGTACAAAACAAAAGCAGAACAGGCGCAATAGCAGGTACACAGTTTAAAGTCCCTTATGACAAATGATAAAGCCACCACCAAAATTAGAGGGAATCCATGACGTTGTTTCGCAAGCCGAAGGCGTATGGAACAATGAATGGGTACAGTTGGGAATAGACGTATTTTATATCGCCTTATTTATCAAGGGCTTTGCCAATTGGAATCGCTCGGGTTATGACAAAGTTTCACTTATCGCAACATCAGTCGCAAAATTAGCTTCCTTAGCTACAAGTTACGACATTGGGATAGAACGAAAATAAATTATGGAAAAGAAAACCATTGCTTACATTCTCATCGGAACTGCACTTGTGGGTATCACAGTAGGCGGAATTATCATGGTCAAAAAATCCATAGATAAGAAAAAGGACAAAGAGAAAAAAGCAACACAAAATACAAATGCTGCCTATTCTGTTCCTGCGTCTGTTCCTAGTTCGGGGGGTGATATTGCTACGCATGAGCAACCTCAACCCAACGAAACACCTCAACCAAATGAAACGCCTGTGCAGCATACACCCAAACCCAAGCCACAACCTAAACCACAACCTAGCACAAGTGCAACAAGGAGCATTGATTTAGGTAAAAATTTATTCAGTCCTAGCAGAGATAGCAATGCAGGGGTTAAAAAATACCTTGAAATTGAAATGCTTCAAAAGTACTTGAATAAATACGGTTATGGGCTGGGCGTTGATGGAATATTAGGAAAAAATACGCGCAAAGGGCTGTACAAGGCAATGGGAAAAACGGATAATGGCGGAAGTCTAAACATCTCCCTCAAATCCTTCTTTGATGCCTGTCCCAAATTCTTGCAAATTAACGAAACTTCTTTTCGTGCTTTTGCCCAAAAAGAGGATTTTCAAACTTTGGGATTTATACATTTAGGTATGCCTTTATTCGGGTTAAACTAATGGCAAATCAAACCTATCATCAAAACTGTTTGGAAGGGATTCGAGAAATCCCTTCCAACTCCATACATCAGGATTTGAGCCTACCCCTACCCCAACAGGTCTAGGTACAATGCAAGATTATTTTTAAACAATTCTACTCAACTAAATAAATGAATCTAAAAGAACTTTTATATCAAATCAAACAAGGGTTTCTCCTTAGCCAAGAAGTTGGGATTGAAACCTCCGTTTATGCTTATATAATACTCATCTTACTCATAGATGTTGCTTACAACTTCTATACAATCCTTTCCCAATTATAAGCCACTACGATTATACGATTACAAACACTAGCCAGCTTTTCCGCGAGGAAAAATTGGCTTTTTTCGTTATAACGTGCTATATTTGTATCTCTTTTGTATTTACGTAAAATAAGATTTATGTAAATTACTTATAATCAAATGATTACAAAAACGAGTGGTTAATGATTTGTTAATTTTTCGGTAAACAAATGGTAAACAACGGTAAGCCTTTTTCACTGATTTTTATATACATAAGTAATGAATAATTGATAATGAAAAATGACTTTAACTTGTTTATTATCAACATTTTGAGTAAAAGCATTAACATAAACTAATTATTACTGAATACTAACTATTTTACTTACTGTTTGTTTACCCTTAGTTATTCACTTATCGAATCTGTGTTCATCTCTGCGAAAGCAAAAAATCCTCCTGCAAAATCCGTTCTAATGCCGCCAAAAACGTATCTGCATTTTCCATAGAAAAACACATGGGAGGCTTGATTTTTAGTACATTATATTGCGGCCCGTCTGTACTTGTCAATATTTTAAAGTCTTTCATTCTGTTGCTTAAATAACTGGTTTGTTCTGCCAAAGGATTTTTTTGGCTATCTGTAAGTTCTATCCCCAGAAACAAACCTTCCCCTCTTATGTCTGCCAAAATTGGGTATTTTTCTTGCAAAAGCCTTAATTTTGCTTTCAAATATGCCCCTACTTGCTTGGCATTTTCCTGCAATTGCTCGCTTTGAATGACAGAAAGCACCGTTTTCCCAATCGCGCAGGAAACAGGATTTCCCCCAAAAGTATTAAAATATTCCATACCATTTGCAAAAGCCGCAGCCACCGCAGCCGTACATACAACCGCAGCCAAAGGATGCCCATTGCCAATCGGTTTACCCATCGTAACAATATCAGGCATTACATTGTGCAACTCAAAGCCCCAAAACTTCTCCCCTACTCTGCCAAAACCTACCTGCACTTCATCTGCAATGCACACAGCCCCCGCAGCACGCGCATACTCGTAGGCTTTTTGCAAGAAATTTTCGGGCAAATCAATCTGCCCTCCGCAACTCACAATGCTTTCCGCGATAAAAGCCGCCGGTTTTCTGCCTTTTGTTGCAAGCCTTTCTACATGACTCTGAACATGATGCGCATATTCCAACCCTGCGTTTTCCCCTTGATATAAGCCCCTAAAAGTATCAGGCAAAGGGACAATATGCGTATGTTCTGGGCAGCCTGCGCCCCCTTTTCCATTAAATTTGTAAGAACTAATGTCTATACAAGCCTGTGTATTTCCATGATAGCCCACCTCTATGGCAAGGATGTCTTTCTCTCCTGTCGCTGCTTTTGCCATACGCAAAGCCAATTCATTGGCTTCACTTCCCGAATTGACAAAGTGCAAAACGGATAATTCGGGCGGAAAAGTTTTTAATAATTCTGCCGCAAAATCCAAGATAGCTTGATTCAAATAGCGCGTATTTGTGTTCAAAATTGCCATTTGCGACTGCCCTGCGGCTACTACTGCGGGGTGTTCATGCCCTACGTGCGCCACATTATTGACCGTATCTAAGTATTTTTGCCCCCATCTATCTATCAAATATTGTTGCTCTCCTCTGACAATGGTTAAAGGTTGTTTGTAAGAAAGGCTAAGGCTTTTCCCGAGATGTTTTTTTCTATAATCTAATTGATTATCAAGCTCTTGATACTTTTTACTTTCTAACTCATCTAAGCAAAACAACAAATTAGGATCAGGGCAAATGCTCAAAAATACCTCCCTAAAATAGGGATTCGTAACGCCATAAAAATTATTTTCTAAGCCCAGCCTATCTAAGATAATTTGAAAATGCAGGTGAGAAGCCCAATTTCCATTTTCTTCAAAATTGCCCAATTCTCCTATTTTTTCGCCTTTTTCGATGCTTTGACCGAGATGTTTTCCTGCTAAACTTGCCCTGCTTAGATGCCCATACAAGGTGTAAAACGTGAGATTTTCTGTTTCATGTTGCAAAATAATCGTTCCACCATAATCTTTTGGCTCATTGTTATCATAACAAAGTACGATTTTGCCCTTTTCTAAGGCAAAAACAGCCGTATTCGTTTTTGTCCAAAAATCGGTGCCGAGATGTATGGTTCTATACTCAAAACCCTCGTTCATTGCCACTTTATAGGCATCAGTTGTATAAATAGGTCTTGCTTCGCCATAACCACCTACTAA
>JBJXHA010000599.1:0-3369 GCA_046160275.1 Bacteroidia bacterium
AGCGCAAGGGAAAACGCCACTCGCTTCAAATTATCATTTGCACCTACAAAACGAGGGTTCAAGTTATAAATGCAGGGTTCAAATCTTCTAACTTATTGATTCATAGTCTCTAAAAAATCTTTAGGAGCTTGGGAAAATGCCTTTTTAAATGCGCGATTAAAGGTAGTTTTGGAATTAAAACCACAATCATACGCAAGTGAAAGCAAGGTTTGGGTTTTATGCTCCCCATTTTTGAGGCGTTCTACAAAAGCCTCTAAGCGATATTGATTGATAAAATCATTGAAATTTTGCTGAAATCCCTCATTTATCATTTTGGAAAGCAAGGAAGTATTGGTTTGTAACAGTTTTGCCAATTCAGATAAAGTCAGTTCAGGGTTCAAATAGGGCGTTTTTTCCTGCATCAATAGCGAAATTTTTTCTTTCCATTTTACCAATTCTTCACTAGAAGGGGTGGGTATTTCCACCCTATTTTCTGTATTCTCGGCTATTTCTGGACTAGGAATCGAAAAACTTAACCTTTCAATTTGGCGAGAGTGCGTAAAATAACCTTTGATACTCACATAATAAATCATAATTCCCGAAAAAAAGAAAGGAATCCACTGCATTTTATAGGTATTAGAATATCCGAAAAGCGATAAAATTTCAAATACAAGAAACATAGCCACAATTGCACTAATTGTAACGATTAAATGAATAAGCCATTGAAATTGAATGTCTTCTATTGCTGAGAAGTTTTGAATGAGGTATTTTTTGTATTCGCGGTAATTTTTTTGAAGTACATATACATAATACGCAAACACTACATAAGAAAGAATCGTAAAAAAATAGCCTTTATCCCAATCCGATATCGGCCCTTTGCAACCAAATTGTGTTTCATTTGTTACAGGAAAAGGATAATAAAAAAGCCAATCGACTAAGGCTTTTATTGTGCTGAACATTATCCAGGCGAAGATTACTCCTAAATGCAGGTAATCTTTTTTTTGTAATTGATAATTTGCATTGGTGAGATACAAAAAATACAAATACAAACTAGGACCCAATACAATTAAGGTAGAAAAAGGAAAATAGAACATAAAAACGGTTCTAGCATCATGCATATCATACCAACCTGCAAAACCCAACATCCAGTAAGAAACTCGAATGCTTGCCAATAAAATTAATACCGCCAGCCAAAAGTCTTTCAAACTCTTTTCTTTGAGCCAACGAATCAGCAATAACACAGTAAAAATAATGCCTTGAAAAAAAGCGGGCAGTAGTAAGGAACTGTAAAAATTAAAACTAAACATCTTTTTGCTTTTCTCTTAAACCTCAAAAATAAGAAATAAGTTTGTAGGATGAAAAGGCAAAGCAGGTTGTTTGTAAAAAAAAGAATTTTTACATTTGTCGAATTGTTAAATTGCCATTTTTAAATTATTATCATGCGTTTAAAATACTTGTTTTCCTTCCTTATTTTCTTATTTTTCCTTCCACAAATTCATCAGCTACAAGCACAAACCTCTCCTTATCGCTTAAAACCTGCCTTAGACATTAGTTTTTCGGTGGGAGGCTTGGCGGGGCTTGGTACTTCTTATTATTTGGAAAAAAAATTACAGCCCTTGACAGAAGCCAATATTCAAGCACTTGACCGCAATCGCATCCCCAAATTTGATAGAATTGCTGCTTCTCAATGGGATTTGAAGGCAAAAACGACAAGCGATATCCTTTTATTTGGCTCTATGGCGATGGCTCCTGCGATCATTTTGGCAAATAGCAATATGCGTCAGGACTTGAAAACTACCGCAGTCATTGGATTAGAAACTTTTTTTATTAACCTCGCCCTTACCAATTTAACCAAATCACTTGCGCATAGAACACGCCCCTTTGTTTATAATCCTAACGCGCCAATGTCCAAAAAGATGGAAAAAGACGCGCGACTTTCATTTTTTTCGGGGCATACCTCTACTGTGGCAAGTATGTCTTTTATGTCTGCCCAAATGCTGCAAGATTATACAAGAGCCTATCACCCTGAAAATCAGAAATATATGCCTTTTGTATGGGGTGCTGCTGCTGCCTTACCTGCCCTTACAGGATATTTGCGTGTAAAAGCAGGTAAGCATTTTCCAACAGATGTTTTGACAGGTTATTTAGTGGGTACAGCAGTAGGTTTGTTAGTACCACGATTGCATCGAAAATAAAACTTATCCATCTTTTAAAGATATTTAGCAATCAATCCTTGCTAGGTCATGCGATTTTCCGTAATTTTGCATCTGTAATTTATTTTATATACATGAAAATATTCATTACAGGAGGCGCGGGTTTTGTTGGTACAAACTTGTTGCAGCATATTTTAAGCATTGATCCTACAACGGAGGTAAAATTGTTGGACAACTTGAGTACGGGGAGATATGAAAATATTGCGCCTTTTTTACGCTATGAAAATGTGGAGTTTATTGAAGGAAATGCGAAAGACAGAACTACGCTTGAGCCTTTGATTGCTTGGTGCGACCATTGTTATCATTTGGCTGCCCCCGTTGGGGTAAAGTTAGTGATGGAAAAGCCTGTTTTGACAGTGTTAGACAATATTCGCATGATTGATTTGGTCATGGAATTGGTAAGTCAATATAAAAAGCGAATTTTAATTTCGTCTAGTTCTGAGATTTATGGCAAAAGTTTAGATTTGCTTGACCCTACTGGGGAAGGCTTTTTGAAGGAAAGCGATTACCGCGTAGAAGGCTCCACTAAAAATCATCGTTGGGCGTATGCTAATACCAAAGCACTAAGTGAATTTCTTGCCTTTGCTTATCATAAAGAGAATGGGACGGAAGTGGTAATTGCTCGCTTTTTTAACATGGTCGGTCCCTATCAGGCTTTCGATTTTGGTATGGTACTTCCTAATTTTGTTCATAAAGCCCTTCAAAATGAAGACATTAGCATTTTTGGCGATGGTTTGCAAAAAAGAAGTTTTATGCACGTTCAAGATGCAGTTCGCGCCATTTATGAATTAATGGTAACAGGAAAAGGCATTGGGGAAGAATATAATATTGGAAATCCCATTGAAATTACGATGAATCAACTTGCTGAACGTGTGATTGCCCTCACGCAAAGTAAGTCTAAAATTGTACATATTTCTTATGAAATAGCCTACGGCAAAGGCTTTGAAGACATGAATCGTCGCGCTGCCAATATTGAAAAAATTCAAGCTACCATCGGTTTTGAATTGCACTATGATTTGGATAAAATTATTCAAGAAGTGATAGCGTATTACCGACCTTCCGCACCCCCCTTGTAAAGTTTGGGTAATTACGATAATTTGAGGTTTTATGAGTTCAAAAAACATATTTTTCTTCACATTTTTTGAAATAAGACCTTAGTTTACCTCGAAATATTGGC
>JBJXHA010000600.1:0-6854 GCA_046160275.1 Bacteroidia bacterium
TCCAATAGTTACAAGTAAATCAGTTCTACCCAAAGCCGTATTTGCTTCACGATAGCTTTTTCCCTCCAACTCTTGCAAAACAGCTTGAATGTAGGTTTCGAAGGCATAAATCATCGCAGCTTCGGGAATAGATTTATAAATCGGTTGCTTATTTTCATCGAGTTCTCCCGTACGTATTTTTCGCCTTGAACATTTTGTATATCTTTAAAAACATCGGCAAGTTCAATGTCTTTTTTAAAAGTTAAGCCCCAAAATTTTGTAATTTCCTCTGTTAAGTTTCGTAAAAAACTTGTCAATGAGGCATTTTTAAAATTCTCGAAATTAATATGGCAAATTTTGTAGCCCATCTTTGTTAATTCAGTACCTAATTGCCGAAAATAAGTACTTTTTCCCGTTTGGCGAGGTGCCCAAATCGTGAAATAACGGCGTTGCAGCACTAAGTCAACTCCTTGTTGCAAGTAGTTACTACGGCTTATTGTATAATGCTCGTCTAATAAATTTGGTCCAGAGGTATTAAAACTTTTCATTTTATTGCTTATTTTTTGCAAAAATAGGCATTTTTGTAAAAAAAAGCCCCCTATTTCAACTGCAAATCGCGCAAAGTTGGGGCAATTTTGTAAGTTATCATCACCACTAGCAAAGTCATTGCTCCACCAAAAATTACCGAAGGTTCTAAGCCCATGTATTCTGCTGCCAAGCCCGATTCATACATTCCTAATTCGTTGGAAGAGCCAATAAAAATACCGCTAATTGCCGATACGCGCCCTCGCATTTCATCGGGAGTGTAGAGCTGTAAAATGGTAGAACGCAATACAACACTCACATTATCAAACACACCCGTTAAAAAAAGTAGGAAAAAAGAAAGGTAAAAGTTGGTTGACAAGGCAAAGCAAATGGTGGCAAGCCCAAACAAACCTACGGAAAGTAGCAGTTTTTTGCCTGCGTTATGATGCGGCGGGTATTTTGTCATTACAAAAGACATCAAAACCGAGCCTACTGCAGGGGCAGCACGCAAATAACCTAAGCCTTCGGAACCAATGTGCAGCACTTCATCAGCAAAAACGGGCAACATTGCTACAGCTCCTCCAAACAAGACCGCAAACATATCCATTGCCATCGCGCCCAACAAAATAGGCTGTCCAAAAGTATATTTTAGCCCAGCAGAAAGGCGTTCTACAAGGGGTTCGCCTTGTTTTTGAACGGGTTTTTCTTGCGAAGGAATCAAACTATAAAAAACAAAACCAATGCTGGCAAATACAATTACGCAAAGATAAACCGTAGCCGCATCTGTTTTTCCGTACAAAATACCACCCACTGCGGGACCTAATACCATTGCCAAATGCCAAACGATGCTGTTCCAAGTAGAGGAATTGGTATAAAGTTCTTTGGGAACTAATTGCGCCATCAACGCGGATTGCGAGGGAGACAAAATGCCGCGAGCGATGCCTGTAATAAATACAATCACAAAAAAGGGCAGCGCGTCCCATTTTGCCAATAAATAAGTGCCGCTTGTACTCAAAAAATACAAAGCCGCAGCACAAAAGAGGTATAAAATTGCCGAAAATTGAATCAGTCGTTTGCGGTTATAGACATCTGCAAGGTGTCCTGCAAAAAAAGCCACCAATAAAAAAGAGATAATTTCGGATAAACCGATGTTTCCCAAATCAATTTTGCGGTGCGTTTGTGCATAGACCTGCCAAGCCACAATCGTTGCCTGCATTTGCAAAGCAAACATAAAAAAAAGCCTCGCAAGTACAAAATTGCGAAATTCGGGGATTTTGAGAGAAGCGGTTGCGTTCAAATGATAATAGTAAATAGTGAAAATGAAGTGTGAAAAATGAATCACCCATGCGACAAAAGTACGAGGTTTTTCTCAAAGCCGCAGGTTAATTTGTGTGAAATCTGGGAAGTTAATCTTTACTAGGGCGATGAATTATTTTTAACACCGCTTTTGAAAATGCGTATTTTTCTAACTCCTTTTTTTCTACCCAAATGGCTTTTTCAAATACTTGCGGCAATTCTGTTAGACGAAATACTTGCAATTCCATGTCAAAATGGGTGAAAATGTGTTTAAATTGTTTGATAAAAATCGCGTTTTTATAAAGTTCGGAGGTTTTGCTTTGCCATATTTCTAAGCTCACCTCCTCATTTGGAATTTCCCACAAGCCACCCCATAAGCCTTTCATGGGTCTTTGTTGAATGGCGATTTGTTCCCCTTTTTCGATCACATAAAAATGAAAATATTTGGTGCTGCGATTGAGTTTTTTGCCTTTTACGGGTAAAAGGGTAATCGTTGCTTCTTTTCTTGCTACACAATCTTGTTCCAAAGGGCAAAGTAAGCAAGCTGGATTGGTAGGCGTACAAATCGTAGAGCCTATGTCCATAATGCCATGATTAAAAGGAGCGGCATCTATTTTTTCTACCCATTTGTCAATAATAGTTTGAAATTTGGTGCGCGTTTTTGCTTCATCAATCGGAGAAAAATCATTGAGTACACGGCTCATTACGCGAAAAACATTACCATCAATTACGCCCGTAGCATTGCCAAAAGCAAAAGAGCCAATTGCCCTTGCACTATACGGACCAATGCCTTTGAGTTTCATAATTTCTTCGTAATGCGTGGGAAATTGCCCCTGATATTCCGTCATTAGTTGCTTGGCGGCAGCGTGCAAATTGCGTGCACGACTATAATATCCCAATCCTTCCCAATATTTCAATACGGTATCAATGTCGGAATTGGCAAGACTTTCGATGTTTGGAAAGTGTTCAATGAAGCGATGGTAATAACTTGTTCCTTGCGCAATGCGTGTTTGCTGCAAAATCACCTCCGAAATCCAAATTTTATAGGCATCTTTTGTTTTGCGCCAAGGCAAATCCCGCCCATTTTCTTCATACCAATTTACTACTTTTTCGCCAATCATTTACAACTTGATAATTTACAAAACCCTTCTTTTGAGCATCAACCGCAGCCCTTTAAGTTCGGAACAAAGATACGCAATAAGTCTAAAGTAATCGCAAGAGAGGAGCCAAAAAGGGATAACAATGGAAATTTTCGATAGTTAAAGCAGCTGTTACAAATACTATCTAGCATTATATTTGTAACTTTACCGAAAATAAGCGCAAAATGCAGCCATTTTCTTTTTCCCTCTAAAATTCCTCCCAAAATCATATTATCTTTGGAAAGTTTTTGCTGTCAGATTATTTTATCAATACGAACAAAATAAGTTACTAATTTTAAAAATGTATTTGCTTGATAGTCAAAATTTTGCTTCTGATAACTGTTTTCTGTTAATTGTTCACTGATACTTAGGTAATCAACCTTTTGCAAGAAAAAAGCGTTAGGTTGTTGCAGAAACTGGCGACATAAATGAGCTAGTTTTTACACATTGCGATCTAAAAAACATTTTCTCTCTACGCATCATTTTCACTATTTATTTTCATTATGAAGTTACATCACTACCTCCTTACTACGTTTTTGCTAGGAAATCTTGCGCTTTTTGGGCAAGATTATCGAGGGCAAGCGGCTCGAAATGCAGTTTCTGGAGCCGATTTTGTGCGTTACGAAGATTATACGCACGCGCCTACCTGGGTAAGTTTTAACGCGAATTTCCAACTCCCTTATCAAAAATTTGAAGGTTTTGCCCAAAAGAATTTTTATCTCGATGGCAATTACAGTTGGTCTGAAGCAAAAGTTACAACAGATGAATTGGGCTTTACGCACTTTCGTCTGCAACAACTTTATAAAGGCGTTCCCGTCAAACATGGAATTTATTTGCTGCATACCCAAGATGGCAAAATTACCAGTATGAATGGCGACATTTATGAAGTAAATAGCCTTAACACGCAGCCTTCTTTGTCGGAAATGGCGGCTTTTCAACAGGCAAAAGCGTATGTAAATGCCCAAACTTATCGTTGGGAAGTGGAAAATGAAAACCGTCCACAAGGGCAGTTAGTGATTGTAGCGAACAAAGGGAAATACGAGTCTGGTGATTTTCGCTTAGCCTATCAGTTCGATATTTATGGTGTTAAGCCGCTTTCTCGTGCCTACATTTATGTTGATGCACGTACAGGAGAAATCGTTCACACCGAAAATCGCTTACATACGGCAGACACGCCTGCTACGGCTGTAACTAAATATAGTGGTACGCAAAACATGACCACAGATAGTTTTTCAGGCGGTTATCGTTTAAGAGAAGCAGCAAGAAGTGGAATCCAAACCATGAATATGCAAAAAGGAACAAGTTATACTGCCGCCGTAGATTTTACCGACAGCGATAATAACTGGAATAATGTAAACGCAAACTGGGACCACGCTGCGCCTGATGCACATTGGGCTTCGGAGCATACCTACGATTTCTTTTATAATCATTACAATCGTAATAGTATTGATGACCAAGGAATGCAAATTCTTTGTTATATGCACTATGACAATAACTATTTCAACGCTTTTTGGGACGGACAACGCATGACGATAGGTGATGGAAGTGGCTCAGGAAATGTGTTATCAGCGATTGATATTATTGGACATGAAATGACGCATGGGGTAACAGAGTTTTCTGCTGGGCTTGTGTATCAAGATGAGCCGGGAGGGTTGAACGAGTCTTTTTCGGACATATTTGGTACGGCAATTGAATTTGAGGCAAAACCTACTACAGCTTCATGGGCAATAGGCAGCGACATTGGTACGACTTTGCGCTCTATGTCTAATCCTAAGCAATACCAAGACCCCGACACCTATCAAGGGCAATATTGGATAGCGGCAGGCGGTCCTGATAATGGGGGGGTACATACCAATAGTGGGGTACAAAATCATTGGTATTATTTAGTAAGCGTGGGTGGTACAGGTACAAACGACCAAAATGAGGCTTACAATGTTACAGGCATTGGACAAACCAAAGCTGCTGCGATTTCTTATCGCAACCTAACCACTTATCTTACTGCTAACAGCGACTATGCTGATGCACGTCAAGGTGCTATTCAAGCGGCGGCAGATTTATATGGGGTTTGTACACCAGAGGTTATCACAACTACAAAGGCTTGGTATGCCGTAGGCGTGGGAGACGATTTTTCTAATAGTATCTCGGCCGATTTTAGCGCACCGATTATAGAACTTTGTAACGTGCCTTTTGGTATTACTTTTAATACAACTGCCACAAATGCAGCCAATTACTCTTGGAATTTTGGCGATGGAACAACAGGAACAGGGGCAAATCCTACACATACCTATACTACTTTTGGTAATTTTACGGTAACGATGACAGCTGATGCAGGAGCTTGTGGTTCTGATGTGGAAACCAAAACCAATTACATTTCTGTCGACCCTTCAAATCCTTGCTTGATTACCATGAATACGGGGACAACTACTACGCAAACTACTTGCGAAGGTTATCTTTTTGATACAGGTGGGCCAAGCGGAAATTACCTTGACCAAACCACAAGTAAAGTTACCATCGCTCCAAGTAATGCAGGAACTACAGCTATTCGTTTGATTTTTAATGAGTTCAATGTAGAAGAAAATTATGATTATTTAAGAATCTTTGCAGGAACTACGACAACAGGCACACCTTTGTACGAATATACAGGCGTAAATGCACCTGATTCGCTCACGATTCCACAATCGGTAGTTACGATTGAATTTGAAACAGACCAAGCCGTTAATGAAACAGGGTTCAATATCAAATGGAGATGCCTTGCACCTACCAATAAACCGAGTGCGAACTTTGTTTCTAATGTACAAACAACTTGCGATGGTAAAGTGAGTTTTACCGACTTAACTTCTGAGTTGCCAAATGCTTGGTCTTGGAATTTTGGTGATGGTACGACTTCTACCTTACAAAATCCTACGCATGAGTATTTGCAAAATGGTACATATAACGTTTCCTTGACCGCCACTAACACACTAGGAAATGATACAAAAACCATCAACGCTTATATTACTGTGAATCGCCCGAATCCGCCTGTGGCAAATGGCGTAAACATTCAGCCTGGACAAACGGCAACGCTTAACGCGACAGGTACAGCTCCTTTTATTTGGTTAAATAGTAGCATGCAATATTTAGCAACAGGCGCATCTTATACCACGCCTGCCCTCAATGCAACCACTACTTATTATGTTCAAACCGCACCTCCTATCGTTCATGGTGGTCCTGCGAATAATACTTTTGGAAATGGGGGGAATTTTAATGCTACGAATATTCGATACTTACGATTTAGCGTTACGACTGCTTGTATCTTAAAATCTGTGAAAATTTACGCTGATGGAGCAGGTGTCAGAAACATTGAGTTTAGAAATAGTACAGGTACTGTAATTCAATCGAAGGCGGCAAATCTAACAGACGGGGTAAATACCGTAGAATTGAACTTTGACTTACCTGTTGGCACAAATTATCAGCTTGGAACAGGCGCTGGTTTAGTAGATATGTATAGAAATAGCGCAGGTGCGGCATTCCCTTATAATATCAATGGCTGGGCTTCGATTACAGGCACAAATGCCACACAAAACGGCTACTACTATTATTATTATGACTGGGTATTGACGCAAGAAGGTTGTAGAAGCGTAGAAACGCCCGTAGTTGTTACCGTTGGCAATGTAGGCATCAATGACAATTTTAGCGCAGGGACTTTGGAAGTTTACCCGAATCCTACAAGCGATAAATTAACCGTTGCTGTAAACAACGACAAGCAAGCCGCAATTTCTTACCAATTAATTAACCTAATGGGGCAAACCGTTCATACTTCTGTTCCTTTTTATACGGCGACCCTTTGGCAAGAAATTAACGTAGCACACCTAGCCGCAGGCACTTATTTCCTAAAAGTACAAGTAGGAAATGAAAGCGTAGTGCGCAAAGTGCAGG
>JBJXHA010000601.1:0-7109 GCA_046160275.1 Bacteroidia bacterium
CGGCTTTCTAATAGCTCTTGTTTATATTCGGGAGTCCATTTTGCTGCGGCAATGCTTGCCCCCACCAAATTAATGACAACATCATAAAAACCAATTTCCAAAGGCATTTGCTTGCCATCCCATTTTCGGTAAGAAACGAAGCGATTGTTCGATGCTTTTTCTGAACGGCTCAATACCGTAACGGTATGTTCAGCTTTGGTTAAACTTTGAATGAGCGCATTGCCTAAAAAACCTGTGCCACCTGCGAGTAATATGTTCATTTTGAATGTGTTTGAAGTTTATAAATATCTATCAACCTTAAAACATTACAGCGCATGTAAAAGTTTTTAATTTCTAAAATCGTAAGGCAAAGTTCATTCCTACGCCTACATTTTGCTGTTGAAAAATACTTCTTTGCGTGAAAATGGGCGCGGGACTCACTTTTAAGCTCAAATCTTCTGACACATCAAAACCTTGTAAATGCGCATCAACATAGGCTTCCATAATTTGTAAGGCGTAAATTAATCCGAAATAAATGATATTTTGGTCGCGGCTGCTTCTTGCTGCATCTCTTAAGCCCTTCAAGCCATTTGCCGTAAGATTAACAAAAGTAGCATCAACTTGTTCAGGTACTGTAGTTTCATCTTTGTCTATGGCATAATAGTAGGCTTTTCGATAATCTTGGTAAATAAGTTGTTGATTAACAGCTAAGTAACCAAAAGCACCCAAAGCTCCATACACAATCGGAATTTTCCAATACCTGCGATTGTAGGCTTGCCCCCAACCAGGAAGCAATGCCGCACGTACCCAAACCGCTTTGGGGTCAGGTAAACTATCTCCGCGTGGTTTTATAAAACGTAACACCTTATACTGATTTGCCGCTTTGTATCTCCACGAAATTTTACGTGAGGTGTCTGCTATTGCTGTATCTTGCCCTACCACAGCACTATCTTGTTTAAGGGTGTCAGGTGGAACAATTTGGGCTGTACTGTTTGTGTCTTTTGCTGCCGTTCTCGTAATACGAGGTTGAGGCTTCAAAGTATCCGTTCCTACTTGTGCAAAAAGAAAAGAAACGGATAACAAGCCAAAACACAATAAAAAAAGCGTTTTTATTTTTAACATGAAATTTTGCGTAGAAGTCTGCCTCTAAAAATGCTCCTTATTTTTTGCTAAAATATCGTTTACTTTTTCTTTTGATAAATGCGTTGCAGCACAAATTACCTCCATCGCAACTCCTTGTTTATGAAACGATAACACCATAGTTTCAATTCCTTTTTCAATCCCTTTTTCAATTCCCATTTCTAGTCCTTCTGCAATCGCATCTTCTCTGACTCCGTCTAAATAACGCTGGTGCATTTCTTTCGTTTCATCTTCGGTTTCGAGGTAATACATCTCCTCATCATTTAAATAATCCTTCCCAATTAAACGCATAATGTCTTTAAATACCTTAGAATCTGTAAAGTCCTCAAAATCAGATGCTTCATTTTCTTGATTTAAGGTTTTTGCCGCAAAATCAAACCATTTTTTATATCTTTTTTTGGTATTAATGGATTTTACAATGTTTTTTTGAAACATAAAAACCAAACGATTTTGCTTCAAAAAGCTAATTTCTTTGTGTTCGTTCCTCAACAATTTTAACACCTCTCTCCGCTTTTCCAACAGCTTGGGTTTACTTGCTTTGTCCCAAAAAGTATCATCTTCTAAAAAAGAGGTAGCCTCCTCATGGTTCATAATAAAAGTCGCAAAATTGCCATCATATTCCAACTGGTCACTTGCCATCCAAATTAAAGTAAGTACAGGAACAATGTGTTTATAATCATAATCTCGTGTTTTATTTTCTTCATTTTTGGGAACAAGTCGCTTACTTTTTAAATATTCTAATTGTAAAACCGTTGAAGCACAATGATATAAGTAAAAATGTTTAATCACATCTTGCTTGTACCATTGCTGCATTTCTATGACAATATATTTCCCTTTGATTTTACAGCGAAAATCAAAAGTCATTTTGGCAGAAGTATCTGTTAAAAAATGGCTAGTCGGCAGTAGCTCAATTTCCTCTACTTCTGTTTCCAAAAAATCCTCCAAAAAAGCCTTCGTTATGTGAAGATGCGAAAACACTTTTCTGAAAAATAAATCGTAGTTTAAGGGAGCTAAATACATGTTTTTTGTTAGTTTTTTTGTTTTTAGAAAATGCGAAACCAAGGTTTTTAAAGTTCGGAGTTTTTTGAAAAATTCCGAACTTTAAAAAACATTATATTTCCAACATCTCAATAATGCGATTTAAATCATCAATGGAATGAAAAGCAAGGCGAATTTCCCCTTTCCCATTTGGGCTTTGCACAATTGCCGCATGATTGCCAAACTTATCTTCCATTTTGCGCTCCACATCGCGTATCAAAATTTCATTTACAGTCGGCGCTTCTGCTTTTTTAGCTGCGGGTTTTGGCTTTTGCAATTTTCGTATCATTTCTTCAACTTGCCTTACTGACAAAGCATCTTTCATTATTGCCTGAAAAACAGTCAATTGAAGCATGGTATCTTCTAGGGAAATAAGCGGTTTTGCGTGTCCCATCATAATACGTCCATCACGCAAGGCAACCTGAATTTCTGGTGGTAATTTGAGCAGACGCACAAAATTGGCAACCGTAGCGCGTTTTTTCCCTACTTTATCCCCCAATTCTTCCTGCTTCAAACCCAATTCCTCCATCATTCTTTTATACGAAACGGCAATTTCAATCGGGTTGAGGTCTTGGCGTTGAATGTTTTCAATCAATGCCATTTCAATCATTTGCTCGTCATTTGCAGTACGCAAATACGCGGGCAACTCTGTCAAACCTGCAAGTTTGGAAGCTCTCCAACGGCGTTCTCCCGAAATCAACTGATATTGATGAGCAGCTAATTTTCGTACCGTAATGGGCTGAATAATGCCATGCACTCGAATAGACGCAGCGAGTTCTTCCAACGCTTCTGCATCAAATTCTGTTCGGGGCTGAAAAGGATTGGTTTCAATTTCCCCTATCGGAATGAGGCTCGTACTGTTTACTACCTCCATTTCCCTCTCCATTTCTTGTTTTACATCAGAGGATAAAATCGAACTTAATCCCCGACCCAAGCCGCCTTTGCGTTTATGTTCCATATTCTTGTAGGTTTTGAGGGACAAAGATAGGAAAATTTTACGTAGTAGGCATAAAATTTTTGGCGATAAGAAGAGGTTGCCAACTCACATTGCTTAACTTTGTGTCAAATTTCTATAAGTTCGTGCTTTTTCAGTTTTACTTTTATCTATTTTGGGGTGGCTCAATGCTGAAAATTATCACTAAGGCAATAGGTTTTCCGCAAAAAGGCTAAAGGGCTTGCGCTACATCAAAAATTTACCTTTTCATAACCTAACAACCACAATAATTCCCTAACTTTGTAGCATGAAGAGAAAGACGTTTATTTTCACGCTATTATACATTGCCCATACCGCTCTTTTTGGGCAGCAGCCTGATGTTTATGACGAAAAAGTAACGGCTGCGGCAAATGTTTGTACTACGATTAGCAATTTGGGCATCATAGGAAACGCCTTTAATGGAAGCTATGACGTATTAGGTTATCCCTCTGCCGAGTACCCCTGTGGCTCAGGCATCGAGCATATTTTTGAGGGCGGCTTGTGGATAGGCGGTGTCATTGATGGGCAAACCTTAGTAACCACAGGTGCGGTGGACGATGCTTCTGGGTATATCACAGGAAAAGCAGGTTTTGAATTTACTTCTAAAAAAGGATTAAATGAAGCCTCTTCTTTGGTAACAAGTGCTGTTTACAACCCTAGTGCTACTTCTCACCAAGATTTAACTTCTTCTTTTACAGATACTTCTGCTTTTGTAATTTCTAGTTCGGGCGGGCAAATTCCCATTCAAAATCATATTCCTTTGGGCTTAAAGGTGGATTTTGCAGCGTATAATTGGAATTATTCTTTTGCCAATTTCTTTGTCATTTTAAATTATCGCATTACCAATGTGAGCAGCAAGCCGATTGATTCGGTATTTGTAGGATATTGGGTTGATGGAGTGATTCGAAATGTAAACATTACTCCTCCTGGTGGCTCGGCTTTTTTCAATAAAAGCGGCAATGGCTATTTGGATAGTTTGACAATGGGCTATGAATTTGATGCTACGGGAGATGTAGGTTATACGGATAGTTATGTAGGAACAAAATTTTTGGGCGCAGAACTCAATGGCTTGCCTAACCCTAACCCTAATTTTGCAGCACTCTATAATACGTGGCAGTTTCAAAATTCCTCCGACCCACTTTATTTTTTTCCAACGACAGACATTCAACGTTATGGCAAATTAACAACAGGTTTAAATACTCGTTCTGATTGGTCAAGTACGATTGAGAACAGTATAAAAAGTGCGAATAATCGCTCAAACTTGATTTCTGCAGGACCTTTTACTCGCCTTAATCCAGGTGAATACATTGATGTTGCTTACTCGATTGTTTTTGCCAAAAGAGTATTAGACGGTAATCCTGCTGCGGCTAATACCGATGCTCAACTTGCCAACCTTATCCAAAATGCGAAATGGGCGCAAACTGCTTATCATGGTGAAGACAAAAACAAAAATGGCATTTTAGATGATGGAGAGGACAAAGATGGAAATGGGAAAATTACGCGATTTGTACTACCTTCTCCGCCCGAAATTCCTAAAACGAAAATTGTTGCGAAAGATAAAAGCATAGAAGTATATTGGGCGGGCAATTCTGAAAATTCTGTTGACCCTATTTCTAATCAAAAAGACTTTGCAGGATTTCGTTTGTATAAAACGGCAGTAGGTTTTGATGTGCAAAATACCACAGATATTTTTAATTCTTTGAAATTAATTGGTGAATGGGACATCAAAGGGGATAAAACGGGCTACGAAACAGGCTTAGAGGCAATTCAAATGGCACAACCAATTACTTTTGAAGGCGACACAACGAAATATCGCTATAAATACGTATTCGATAATATTTTGAATGGTTGGCAGCACATTGTGGCAGTCACCGCTTTTGACAAAGGTGACAAAGTAAACAATTTGGAGTCATTAGAGTCGGCATCTTTGAGTAATTTATTTCATGTTTTTGCGGGCAAACCTGCGAATCCAAAATTTGAAAATGGCGAGCCTTTTGCTTATCCTAATCCTTACTATATTAATGCTTTATGGGAAGGGAATAGTCAATTTGCAGAGGATAAAAAATTGATTTTTGCCAATTTGCCCCAACATTGCGAGGTGAAAGTTTATACCCTTTCGGGCGATTTAATAGATAGTTTTGAGCATGATAGCAACTATAAGGGGGGAGATATTCGTTGGTATGAAACCTACTCGAACAGCGAAAAATCTGTTTTTTCGGGTGGCGAACACGCTTGGGACTTGCTTTCACAAAACAGCCAAATTATTTCAAGAGGTTTGTACTTATTCACAGTCAAAGACTTAGACAATAATAAGATGTTTAGAGGGAAATTTGTGGTGATAAAGTAAAAAGGCAAAAAAAGTTATACTTTGGTTAATGCGTAGGGTTAAGTATAACTAGCTAAAAATAAACATTTTGTAATTGTGTCATATGAAATGACACAATTACAAAGTTGTAAAAACATAAAATTATATTATTAAAAAATAACTTTCGTAAAATAAGGGAATATATATGAAGATAAATGAAATAGCTATAGATAAATCATGGAGTTTTTCAGAGTGTTCGATTAAGGATACTTCGTATATTACACATAGTTATTATACTTACCCAGCTAAATTTATTCCACAACTTGCGAGCCGTTTGATAAGAGAGTATAGCGAAAAAGGAGATATTATAATTGACCCTTTCATGGGAAGTGGCACAACTATCGTGGAAAGTATTGTGAATGAGCGTATTGGAATTGGTACGGATATTAATGAAATTGCTCATTTAGTAGCGCAAGTAAAAATCACCCCTATTTCTCCTATTGAATTGACGCAAACGTTTACCAATTTAGAGTTAGAATTAAGAAGTAGAACAAACGGAAAAAAAGATTTTTACTTGGAAAAAGCCTTATGTAAGTTCTCTTTTCACGAAAGGGTCGATTACTGGTTTAAACCTATTCAAAAGGAAAACCTAGCCATTTTATTGTATCGAATCTTAGAAATAGAAAATATAGAAATAAAAAACTTTTTTTTAGTTACCTTCTCCCAAATTTTAAAAACTTGTTCTATTTGGTTACAAAAAAGCATAAAACCAACAAGAGACCCTAAGAAAAAAGACTATGACGTTATTACAATATTCTTACAACAAGCAAAAAAGATGATAAAGAAAAATGACGCTTTTTTTGCATTGCTTAATAAAAATAAAGAAAATGAAGTGATTAATCAATGTCAGGTTTTTTGTCAAGATGCGAGAAATTTGCCTTGTGGAAATGAAAAAGCGAGCCTCATTGTAACAAGCCCACCTTATGTTACAAGTTATGAATACGCTGATTTACATCAACTTCCTTTGTATTGGTTGGGGCATTTGAATGAATTAACGCAATTTCGTAAAAAATTTATGGGTTCTTCTTTCTCTCAAAGAGAGAAAATAGAACTACATAGCCCCCTAGCAGATGAAATTGTTGCTAAGTTGGGTAAAAATAAAAAAGGGAGGGAGGTACAAAATTATTTTGCAGATATGTATGAAGTGTTTGTAGAAATGTATCGTGTATTAAAATTGAAAGGAAAATCTTGTATTGTTATCGGAAATACAAATTTTAAAGGAGTAGATATTCTTAATGCAGAAGTTTTTATTGAGCAAATGCAAAATATTGGTTTTCAATATATTGAAACTATTAAAAGAGAAATCCCCTCTAAAATGTTGCCTTCTACAAGAGATAGTGAAACAGGGCAGTTCGCTAAAATCACAGATGAAAATTTAACGTTAGCATATCCAACAGAGTATATCTTAATTATGCAAAAAGAATAAATCTATGGTAGGTTTTCAAAAAGAATGAAAAATTGTCGTGAATGAAATTCATAACAATAAGCCCGAAGCAATACTTTTTTCTTGTCAAAATTGACAGATAGGGGAGATGATACCTTTGTTACAAATGTTATTATTTCAACAAAATATTTTTTGGTAGTGGCAAAAATGTAAGGCTAGATAAAACCTGT
>JBJXHA010000602.1:0-2762 GCA_046160275.1 Bacteroidia bacterium
GTCATCTTATACAAGCTTATTGCTTTCTGAACTGTTCAAGGTTGCTTTATTGATCGGGAGGGGGAACTGCATTGCGAACGAGGTGAACCCTCTCTGACATTCCGCGCCCTTTTTTCCCTCCCAACAGCTGTTTCTTCTTAACTTTTTTTCCCCATTTGTGTTCACAGCGCAAACATAAGATGACAGCCCCTTTTTATAAAATGTCAAATAGATTGAATCGTATAAACATTTCTCACTCACTTATTTTTTATCTCCCTTTATATGAACGACTTAGACATTATCAAAAAACTGGAAACTTCTTTGGGTTTTGCTTTTACGGAAGGCAAGGTTTATGACAGTGATCACTATATCCCCATTGCGATGTACCAATGTAATGCCCAAAAGCAGGTAATAAAACTGCGAATTTCTCAATATCAACTAAAAAACATCCCTTTAGAAATCAATGGATTAGTGAATTTGCAATCGCTTGATTTAGAAAGAAACCAAATCAAAACCCTTACACTTTCTGTTATAAAACAGGTAAACAATATACACATAAAGGACAATCCGCTCACCTCACCTGCCGCTGAAAGCCAAGCCCTTGCCTTAGTCCAACAATATAGCGAAAAAGGCGACACGCCCGAAACTTTTACGCAAAAACTCGCAGATGCGATAGATTTCAAGTCTGAGATTAATGTAGTTTTTGGAAAATTTGAAATTAATTGGCAAAAAATCTTTAAAGCGATTGGGGGAGTATTTGGGAATAACAAAAAGTAGTCGTTCTAATTTACAAGATATAAGGCAGTTATATCAACAGCAGCCCCATTCGCCAAACACTGTCTGGCAAATGCGAGAGAAACGAATAAATCTCTAAAACCCGTTATTTATATCAAAATATCAATTATATTTGCCCTCGATTTCAGAACTGAAACAAAAATTGCAAGAACTTTTACATTTAAAAAATGTTTAGAATATTTATTTTAGATTGAATCTTATGCAGACAAAAATATTACAAATTCGGGAGGCTCTTCGTGAGGGTATGTCGGAGGAGATGCGCCGCGATGAGAAAGTGTATTTGATGGGCGAAGAAGTAGCTCAATATAATGGTGCCTATAAGGTAAGTGAGGGGATGATGGCGGAGTTTGGCGAAAAAAGGGTGATTGATACGCCAATTGCGGAATTAGGTTTTGCAGGAATTGGCGTGGGTTCTGCAATGTTGGGCTTGCGCCCGATTGTGGAGTTTATGACCTTTAATTTTTCGTTGGTGGCGATTGACCAAATTATCAACAACGCTGCGAAAATGTACCAAATGAGTGCGGGGCAATTCAATATTCCTATTGTGTTCAGAGGACCTTCTCAATCTGCGGGACAATTAGGTGCAACACACTCTCAAACCCTAGAATCTTGGTATGCAAACTGTCCAGGCTTAAAAGTGGTGAGCATTAGCACGCCGCGCGATGCCAAAGGTTTGATTAAATCTGCGATTCGTGATGATAATCCCGTTTTAGTCATGGAATCAGAAGTGATGTACGGCATGAAAGGCGAAGTGCCTGTAAGTGATGAGTTTTTGATTCCGATTGGGACGGCAGATGTGAAAAAAGAGGGAACTGACATTACGATTGTTTCTTATGGGAAAATGGTTCTTGTTGCGTTAGATGCTGCCAAAGAGTTAGAAAAAGCAGGCATTAATGCGGAAGTGATTGACCTTCGTTCGCTTCGCCCTATTGATTATGACACCGTAATTGCTTCGGTAAAGAAAACCAATCGTTGTATCATTGTGGAGGAGGCTTGGCCCCTAAGCAGTCTTGCTACGGAAGTTACTTACATGGTTCAGCGCAAAGCCTTCGATTATTTGGACGCGCCTGTGATTCGTGTTTCTGGGCTTGACGTGCCGATGGCTTATTCTTTGCCTTTGGTTACTGCCTTCTTACCTGATGTGAAGCGCATCGTGGAAGCAGCAAATAGCGTTTTGTATAGAAATTAATCCATTGATTATGAGTTATCTCATTGGCGAAAACACCTATTATCATCGCACAAAAGTCATCATGCGTTGGTCAGATTGCGATATGCTAGGTCATGTGAATAATGCAGTATATTTGACTTATGCCGAGCAAGCAAGAACGGCGTATTGTTCCAATTTGGATTGGGATTGGATGGAGCATGGGATTATTTTGGCAAAAGCCGAATTAACGTTCAAAAAACCATTGCTTTATACAGATTCGCCTTTTGTCTATACGCGGGTAAGCAGAATGGGCAACAAAAGTTTTGACATCGAAAACGTGATTTTAGATGAAAAGGACGGGGTAATGACGCATATTGCTACGATTTGCTGCACCCTCGTCATGATTCATTACAAAACAGGAGAAACTTTTCCTATTCCCCCAGAAATTAGGGCAAAAATCGCTGATTTTGAACACACCACGGCTGTTGTTTGATTTATAAATAGCAATAAAACATAATACGGAAGCCGTTATTTAAAATAAGGGCTTCCGTTTATCGTATTTTTGAGACAGTTTCCTTTTTTACACAACCCTCTTTTTTAGATGAAAAAGCAATTTTCTTCCATTCTCTTGCTTCTTGCTTTTCCAATGCTGATTTTTGCGCAAGTAAAATTGGAGCTTTTGGAATTTACGCCCTCTCAATGTGACCAATTATGAAGTATTATCTCCTTATTTTCGCTTGCTTGTTTTCTTGCCTATATGCACAAGAGGTTTGCCGCCTTGACAAAAATCATTTGGAAGTAACTGCTTATGAAATAGTTGGTTCTTCATATCGTATGCCTG
>JBJXHA010000603.1:0-8971 GCA_046160275.1 Bacteroidia bacterium
ATTACTTCAGGTATTTCTGTAACGATTACAGCTCCTTCGGCGATTACAACAACCGCATCTGTAACATCAAACTTCAACGGTTCACAAATCTCTTGTAATGGTGCAACAGATGGTGAGATTACCGTAGCAGTTCCAACGACAGGTACTGCGGGTGGTTATACTTATAATATCAATGGTGGTACATATCAATCATCAAATGTATTTACAGGCTTAGGTGCAGGTACATACACTTTGACAGCAAAAGACATTAATGGTTGTATTACTTCAGGTATTTCTGTAACGATTACAGCTCCTTCGGCGATTACAACAACCGCATCTGTAACATCAAACTTCAACGGTTCACAAATCTCTTGTAATGGTGCAACTGATGGAACAATTACCGTAGTAGTTCCAACAACAGGTACTGCGGGTGGTTATACTTATAATATCAATGGTGGTACATATCAATCTTCGAATGTATTCGCAGGTTTAGGTGCAGGTACATACACTTTGACAGCAAAAGACATCAACGGTTGTACGACTTCAGGTATTTCTGTAACTATCACAGCACCTTCAGCAATTACAACAACAGCCTCTGTAACTTCAAACTTCAACGGTTCACAAATCTCTTGTAATGGTGCAACAGATGGAACAATTACCGTAGTAGTTCCAACAACAGGTACTGCGGGTGGTTATACTTATAACATAAACGGTGGTACATATCAATCTTCGAATGTATTCACAGGTTTAGGTGCAGGTACATACACCTTGACAGCAAAAGATATTAACGGTTGTACAACTTCAGGTATTTCTGTAACTATCACAGCTCCTTCAGCAATTACAACAACAGCATCTGTAACTTCAAACTTCAACGGTTCACAAATCTCTTGTAATGGTGCAACAGATGGTGAGATTACGGTAGTAGTTCCAACGACAGGTACTTCTGGTGGTTATACATATAATATCAATGGTGGTACATATCAACCATCAAATGTATTTACAGGCTTAGGTGCAGGTACATATACTTTGACAGCGAAAGACATTAATGGTTGTACAACTTCAGGTATTTCTGTAACCATTACAGCTCCTTCAGCAATTACAACAACAGCATCTGTAACCTCAAACTACAACGGTTCACATATTTCTTGTCCAACTTCAACAGATGGAGTGATTACGGTAGTAGTTCCAACAACAGGTACTATGGGTGGTTATACTTATAATATTAATGGTGGTACATATCAATCATCAAATGTATTTAGTGGTTTAGGTGCAGGTACTTACACTTTGACAGCAAAAGACATTAACGGTTGTACAACTTCAGGTATTTCTGTAACGGTTGTTGCTCCTGCGGGTGTAGCTATCACTTCTGCTACTGTTACTTCTAATAGTGGTGCATTGTTCAGTGGCTATGGCGTAAGTTGTGCGACAGGTCAAGGTACTAGCAACAATGGACAAATTACCGTAGTAGCTGGTGGTGGTTCTGGTACATTACAATACAGCAATAACGGAGGAACTTCTTCTCAAGCTACAGGTATCTTCAATACTTTGACTGCAGGAACTTATAACATCGTAGTAACAGATGGTAATGCTTGTACGGCTACTACTACTGTAACAGTTACAGCTCCTCCAGCAATCGTAGCAGGAACTTGTACAGATGCACAAGACCTTTGTCAATTAAATGCAGGGCAAATTAAAGTAGAGGTTTCTGGTGGGGTTGCTCCTTACTCAGTTGCAGGTTCTGGTACAACGGTTGCTCCTAGCCCAACGGTAGGTACGGCTGTTACTGTACCTGGTAGCCCAGGCTCAATTGCAACAAGTGGTGGTAATGTCATCTTCTCTGGTTTGCAAGGTAATGTTCAGTATCAATTCATTGTAACGGATACAAATGGTTGTCATATCCCATAGGGATAAATAAATAGAAGGTTTCGCCCCTGCAAGGCTTGGCAATCGTTAAGTCTTGTAGGGTGTGAATCCCTCCTTTTAGTCTTTCTGAAAAAATAAAAATTCATTTGTAAGATAAAAAAAGACAATTACCACCATTCATTTCATTAACTAAAAGCCTCAATCATAATGAAAAGACGAGTACCTATTTATACTATTATTTTTGCTTGGATTTTTCTTGTCTATGCATCTGAACAGCATCTATGTGCGCAAACTTGTATAGGGAGCTTAACTGTACCTTTATCAGGTACTTCATCAGGGCTGGTATTAGATACAACTACCGCTACGATTCAACACGTTGCTTGCTTTGGGGGGAATACAGGGTCTATTACTGCCAATGTAGTAGGGGGAAGCCCTGGATATAATTATAGTTGGGCGGATAATTCTAGTATTAACTCTGCTATGCGTACTTCTCTACCTGCGGGGAGCTATACTGTATATATTTCAGATGCAAATAGTTGTACAAAATCGCAATCCTTTACGATTACGGAGCCACCTGCTACTGTGATTGCAGCAGCGAGCGCGACCACTAACACTATTTGTAATGGAACATCTACGACTTTGCAGGCGAGTGCTACGGGAGGAACAGGTTCTGGTTATACATATACATGGAACAACGGCGCAGGTGCAGGTACTAATGTAACCGTCAGCCCCGCAAATACGACTACCTACACCGTAACTGTAACTGACCCTAATGGATGTAGTTCTACGGCATCTACCACTATTACCGTAAATAATAATCCTCTTGTCAGCATCACGAACCTCAACTCAACCTATTGTTCGAATGCTGCCACGATTGCCTTAGCAGGCTCTCCTGCGGGAGGAACTTTTCTCGTCAATGGTTCTCCCGCACCAACTTTTAGCCCAAGTACTGCTCCCAATTCAAATGTAGTAAATTATCATTATACAGATGGAAATGGGTGTAGTGGAAGTGCCAGCCAAAATGTTGCAATTACTACACATTCCACAGTAACACTTACACAAAGTGGTGGGATTACAAGTGGTACGGGGGCTACAACGATTACACAGGCTTGCCTAGGTACTCCTATTACTTTGACTGCGGCAACCGCGGGCCCTGCTGTTACGAATTATCAATGGCAAAGAAATGGTGTGGACTTAACGGGACAAACAGGGACTGCATTTACTACTAGTTCTGGTTGGGGGGTGTATCGTGTGAGGGTTACCAACATAAATACTTGTATAACCAATGCTGATACCTTTTCGGTTAGTTTTAGAGCTTTACCTAATGCGCAAGCAGGTACAGACAAAAATATTTGTACAGGTAACAGCGTAATGCTAGGTACTACAAATGTGAGTAGTTATACTTACTCTTGGGCTTCTAACATGGGGGCATTTACCTCTACGATTTCTAACCCTGTAGTTTCTCCTACAAATTCGACTACTACTTATACTGTAACTGTTTCCCAAACCATGTTGGTCGGTTCGGGACCTTCTACACTTACTTGTACAAAATCAGATGAGGTAATTGTTAATTTGTTGAGTTTGCCTGCTGCTCCTACTATCGCAGTATCTGCCCCTACAACACTTGTAGGTAGTTCAACTCCAACCCTTTGCGAAGGTGCTGGTGTTATCAGTTTGTTAGCAAGTAATACATCAGGAGCTACACATTTGCAATGGTTGAAAAATGGTGGACAGCAGACTTTAACAACCAACCTTACGGGGGTATATAATGTTTCAAATACCAGTGGGGTGGCTGCAAACTATACAGCAAAAGTGAAAGCAGTTAATGGTTGTTTTTCGCCCGCTTCTAATAGTTTAAGTACTACCGTTTATCATGCAGCAATGCCAACTATTACGCCAGCAGGAACAAACAATATCATTTTATTGTGTTTTGCGGGTGGTACTTCTGCTACTCAATTGTTGACAGCGAGTGTGACAAGTGGTACGCCTACTTATAATTGGTATCAAGTACCTGGAACTACTCCTATTGCTACAGGTCCTACTTACAATGCGACTATCTCAAATACAGCTACTAGCAAGACCTTCAATGTAAAAGCTGCTTATTCAAATGGTTGTGTAAGAGCTTCTGTAAACAAAGTAGTACGTAAAAACACAATTTGTAAAGAGGCCCCTTCGGTGGTGCAAATGCTTGAAACTGAAATTAGTGTGTATCCTAACCCAACCAATGGCTTAACGACCATTAATTTAGGAGGTACATTTGCAAAAACAGTAAATTATGAAATCTTCAATACGCTTGGACAATCTGTATTAAAAGGAACTTGGAATGTGGAAAAACAAGGCGATTTGATTGAAGTAGATTTGACGAAATTTGCTAATGGCGTATATCATTACCAAATCTCTGATGAATATAATACCTCTTTTTCTGATAAAATCATTAAAGAGTAAATTATAAGTAAACGAGAAGATAAAAATGAGAGGTTGGGATTGGATGAGGCTTCGTTCAATCCCAACATTTCTTAACCTTAACCTTTGATTTCCCTGATATAGATCTTTGAAGATGCCGAAAAACCTTCATCCCCTTTCTCATTCAACTAGAAATTCGCCGCCATTCAACCTTGTATAAAATTAAGTGGAAGTATAAAGTTCATTGTATCCTGTTTCTTAATCACGTTCTTTAATCGGTTAACATAATGAAAAAATGGAAACCAGCCTATTACTTTCTACTTGTTTGTTTGTGTTTTGTGTGGGGCAATACAAACGATGCTTTTGCTCAAAACTGTTTGGGCGGCTTAACGGTATCTCTTTCAGGGGCTGTCTTAAGTATGCCTTTGACCATTGACAATGTTACCACCCAAAATGTAGCTTGCTTTGGCGGAAATAATGGAAGTATTTCTCTTTCTGTAAACGGTGGTTCTCCCAACTATACGTATAGTTGGGTAGATAATCCTACTCTTAATACAAGTTCACGAAATAATTTAACCGCAGGGACTTATGAAGTCTATGTTACTGATATTAACGCTTGCACTAAAACGCAATCTATTGTTATTACTGAGCCTAATTCATTGATAACCAATGCTTCTGCTACTGCAATCTCTATTTGCAATGGCAGTAGTACCATGCTGCAAGCCTCTGCAACAGGAGGAAATAGCACTACTTACAATTTCTCTTGGGATAATGGCATTGGCAACTCTTCGGGGATTAACCCCATTGTTTCTCCTACTGCTACTACGACCTATACGGTTACAGTTACAGACGCAAATGGCTGTTTTACAACAAGTTCTGTTACCATTTCCGTAACAAATAGCGCAAATGCGGGAGTTCCGTTGGCTCCGCTTACAGTGTGTACCATGGAAAATACGCCTATTTCGCTGGCAAGTTTATTGAGTGGGCAAGATGCGGGAGGAACATGGACTGCTGCGACAACTGTTACAGGTTTTGATCCTTTGACGGCAACATTTACTCCTTTGGGAAATGCGGAGGGAACCTATAACTTCTCATATACAGTAGGGGGTGCGCCTTGTTCGCCAGTAAGTGCTACGGTTACGGTGGTCTTGGAAAATGATATATGCCCCATTCGTGCAAATTTAGGAGATTTTACGGCAACCTCAATGGGGACAAACAATGTGGGAACTTGCTTTTTAGCCAATGGAACACAATGGATTGATGTGTTTGATAGCAATGGGAATTTAGTTTTTTCTATCAATCCTAATGGGAATAATTTAGGGGCTACTTGTTGGGGGGTAAGGGTGGAAAATAACGCAAATCCTCGCCAAATTACTTCTATCTTGAATGGAAACCCTTACAATGCCTACTTTTTGGATAGAAATATTTACATCACGCCTACGAATCAACCTGACCCAAATGTGCCTGTTTCGATTCGTTTGTATGTGTTAGATGCAGAATTGACGCGGTTTTTGAATGCGCTAAATATCACTGTGGCAAATATTGGCGTTACTCGTTTTAATGGAACTGCGACATCTTCCGTTGATTTAGACCCCTTGAACAATGTTACAGGTACTGCCCCCATGAGCAGTGTAGCCGCTTATTTGAGCCAATCTACTTCCGCATTTTATAATCATTGGGTACTTACGTATGAAACCAATCACTTTTCTGAGTTTATTCCAACCCATAGTCCAAGCGGAGCGCCAGGTGTTTTTCCGGTTACCTTGCTTTCTTTTACAGGCAAACAAGTGGGCGCACAGCATTTATTGGAGTGGCAGACAAGCAGCGAAATCAATTCTAGTAGTTTTGAGATAGAGTTTTCTATTGATGGGGTTGCATTCGCTACGATTGGTTCTGTGGCAGCGGCTGGTTCTTCTACGGAGTTGAAAAATTACGAATTTACGAATACTAAACCTGCCGAAGAGGTGAGCTACTATCGTTTAAAAATGGTTGATATTAATGGAGCATTTCAATATTCCAACATTATTTCACTCAAACAGCACAAAATAACGCTGTGCACAATCTATCCTAATCCTGTAAATGATTGGCTGACTGTGAATATCGAGGGAATTGTTGACAAATATACTTTATTTGAATTGTATAGCCCAACAGGTGCCTTAATTCTAAGTGAAAGGTGGAACGTGCAAGGCAATACGATTCGAAAAATAGATGTTTCTAAATACAGTAATGGTAATTATGCCTACTTTCTCACTAATCGAGAAGGCGTTTTTTCAGGAAAAGTAGTTATTCGACACGATTAATTCGTGCTTCTTTCCATCTTTTCCAAGCAAAAGGCAAATAAGTGAGGCTAAAATTTGCCAAAAATAAAACTTCACATACGACCAAATACCAAGGCCAGTCACCAAATAAGTCTAATGCACTTTTGGTGGCTGGTTTTGCGCGTAAAAAGAAATAATTGCTATCTAACAATAAATTTGCGACTGTTACGGTCAATACATACACATTCAACCCTATCATTGCATTGCGAACACAATGCTTACTGGGTATCATTTTATAAACGATAATGGCATAAATGACGGCTAAAATCACCGCAGGATGCCCAATCCAATAGCGAAAGAACATAAAATGTGGAAATTCATGCTGCAAATCGGGAGTAAGTGTGGCTTGCAAAACGCCCGAAAATGCCCAAGCATATAAGACATCTAAAGCAATCGCGTTTCGCCTGATTAACACAAGAGGAGTCAATAAATTAGAAACACGGCACAAATGCAACGGCAAGTCCTTTTTTAATTCAAAAGTACCTGCAGCCATTTCAATGCCCATCCAAATAAAAATATTAGAAAAAACAATCACCGCTAACACATTGCCAATGCGGTTTTGCCAAGTTTCAGAAAGGCGATGTTTTGCGTAAAGAGGTAAGGAGAAAATCAACAAAATACTCACAAGCAAAGCCATCCAGTGACTTGTTCCAAATTGTGCAAAATGCATATAACCATAGTTTTCTCCGTACTGATATTCGTAAAAAATGTTCATAAGCGGTAAAAATAAGATTTGACAAAACTAAGGTTTTTGTTAATTTTGAGTGTTGGGAACTTTCTAAAAAGTTTCCAACACTCAAAATATAATTCTATGGCACCTATTTATTAAAAAAATGAAATACATTCTTCTTTTTACAAGTATTCTTTTCCTGCATTGTCAATCTTCTCGGCAGTTAACTTCCGCCAACAAACAATTTAAAGCCCTTCATGTTTTGTTGGGTGATTGGCAAACGCCTGAAAATAAGGAAGATAAATCGAAAATCACCTATGAAATTTGGCAAAAAGCAAACGATTCTACCTTAAAAGGGCAAGGTTTTACGCTTAAAAATGCTAAGGATACCGTTTTTTTTGAACATTTGCAACTAACTTTGCGAAAAGGGAAAATCAATTATGTAGTTACGGCAAGGGGGCAAAATGACGAACAAGCAATTTCTTTTGCCCTCACAAAAGCGAATAGTCAAGATTTTAGCTTTGAAAATCCTGCTCATGATTTTCCGCAAAAAATCACCTATCATTTACCTAATCACAAAACAATTCTTGCAAAAGTCGAAGGGGGAGGGGAGGGCTTTGAGTTACGTTTAGAGCGAAAAAGGTAGCAAAGTGCCTGTTTATCTAATTCTCCGCATCATTAGGGCTATAATTTTCTTTATCAATAATCTTTAAAATAACTCCGCAATTATCGCATCAGACATGAGCCAGCCTTGTGGGCTAAGGGCATAACCCTTTTCGGTTTTATACATCCAGCCTTGTTGGATAAAGTCAGCAAGTTCGGCTTGGTATTTTTGCTCAAAATCAACCTCAAGGTATCTTTGAAGATAAGCGAGTTCAATGCCCGATTGTTTGCGTAAGTGCGTCATAATGTGTTCTTGGTAACGAATTTCAGGGGTCAAAATTTCTTCTTCTTCAATAGCAAGTTGTTTATTTTCAATGGATTGTAAATATTTGCTGTTATTTCTTACGTTCCAATGTCGCTTATTTCCATCAAAACTATGGGCTGCAGGACCTACACCTAAATACGGCACATTTCGCCAGTAGGCACTATTATGTAAAGAGTGAAAATGAGGTTTTGCATAATTCGACAACTCATAATGCTCAAAACCTGCTTGCGAAAGTAATTGGTCGGCTAATAAAAATTGCTGTTCATAGCTCTCATCTTCAGGCACTTGCACCTTTTTTTGCTTAACTTGGTAATGTAAGGCAGTTTTTTGCTCAACCGTCAAGGCATAAACCGAAAGATGCTGTACTTCTAAGGAAATTGCTTTTTGGAGCTGCATTTCCCATTCCGCTAAACTTTGATTAGGAATGCCGAAAATCAAATCTAAAGAAATATTTTGAAAACCTGCTTCTTTTGCCGCAGGTACACAATTAATCGCTTGCTGAACCTCATGCGAGCGGTTCATCCATGTTGTAATTTTTTCATCAAAAGACTGAACGCCAATACTTAAGCGATTGATTCCAAGTTGATAAATGGCTTGTAAATATTCAGGCTTTAAATCATCAGGGTTGGCTTCTAAGGTAATTTCAGCTGAAGAATGAACCAAAAAATTTGCTTGAATCGTGGCTAAAATTTGTTGAATTTGCGCAGTCGAAAGTACACTTGGCGTTCCACCTCCAAAATAAATGGTATAAATCATGGTTTTAGGAGAAGGAAAAAACTTTTTTTGTTGAATAAGTTCCCAACAAATGCC
>JBJXHA010000604.1:0-7912 GCA_046160275.1 Bacteroidia bacterium
CGCGGAATCCACAATTTATTAGAAAAACTAAATTCTAGCTTATTGCGATAGAAAAAATCGTGTTGAACCCCCAAAATTGGGCGGCGTTCCTTCACCTCCACCTTCGCAATTCTATCAAAAATATCATTTACTTGCTTATTTTTGAAAAAAAGTTGCGTTTTATAGTTCATCATTTGCCATTTGCAGCCGCCACACACGCCAAAATGCTTGCATTTAGGCGCGATTCTATTTTCCGATTGCGTATGCACTTGCAGCAAATTTGCCGAAAACAAGCGTTTTTTCATGTCACAGACATGAATGTCCACCTCATCACCAGGAACCGTAAAAGGCACAAAAATTTTCCTGCCTTCGCTTCTTACTACGCCTCTTCCGTCAGTTGCAGCATCAGCCACGACTACTTTTTCAAGGTCAAAATTTTTAAATTTTCTTCTTTTCATGGAGTTATGAGCCTTTTGTGTCTTGCTCTTTCTTGCTCAACAAAATACGGTGTTTCTTCTAGTTTTTTGGGTGCATTTTTTCTACAATGTCCGCTATCTTTTTTATCACGCTCACTAATTCTTGAAAAGTTTCTAAAAAAGCTTCGGTTTGTGTATGCTGTGTGTTGTTAGAGTTTGTTATTACATTGCCAATAATTGAACCGTTGCCTGTTGCATTACTGATTTCATAATGATTTTTTTCTTCTCCTACCAATTCGCTCAAACTCATACCAAACTCTTTCGCTAAAATATTCATCTGTGTAAGATTAGGAGTTGTTTCTCCTCTTTCTATCTTGCCGTAGGCACTATCTTGAATCCCTAATTTTGCAGCTAATGCTGACTGCGACCATTTTTTGCTGTCACGTAACAAACGTAACTTCATACCTAATTCCTCAGCAGTAGGATAAGTAGTGGGAGTATTCATTTTGAAACAACTTTAAAGTGTGAGAAAGTAGTTTAAAACCGTAAGTAGTCGTTTAAATTCTAATTTTTGAGCGAACTTTGCGCAAAAGTAAGAAAACTCTATTACATATACAAACCTTTTCGAAAAAATAATTTTTAGGTTGCTTGTTTTAGTGGGTTTGTTTTTATGCTTTACGGTAATAATTAGCTAACCTATTCAAACATATATTAGTTTTCCTTACTCCAATCATTAATCTTATAAGTTTATGAAAATGAATCGTTTACTTAATCTCTTTTGTGCATTTTCTATCTTCCTGTTTCTAAACCAACAGGGATGTATCGCGCAAAATGGCAAGCCTAAATCTCCCTCTCTTCCTGTCAGCAGATACGTGTTGGGAAATGAAATTAAATCTTTTTTGGGAGATAGCATTGCAGCAGTATTGCAAAACCCAGAAGGCATAGATGCTTATCGTTTTCGTAAGGATAGCAAAAAAACGACAAAAGATACCACAATAGCTGGGTTTTGTGGCTTTTCGGTTGAGAAAAAAATTATTGAAATTTTAGATCATCATTCAGACAGTTTGATGTTACGCTTGTCAAATGATGAAAGTTACGAGAAGTCGGCACATTTACCATCTTGCGGTTTTCACCCCGATCTAGGATTTCACATCAAAAGTGGTGGGAAAAGCGTGCGGATTTTAATGACGACAGATGCTTGTGCGGTTATTCGGTTTTATTATAACAATGAACTAAAAGAGTATAAGGTGAAAGATGCGTTACCTGGAATCGGACACTTTTATCAGTTAGGCAAAGAACTTTTTCCTAGATATTATCCTGCCCTTACTGCTCCTATCACACGCCCATCAGCCCCTGATGTTGTAACTAGCCCTAATGATATTGCACCAGTTACACCTAATATAGTACAGCCCACTCCTCCTTTAATTCCACCTACTCCAAGTATAACTCCATCCCCCCAACCTTCCAATGGAATTACTTACGATTCGGTAACAACAAGTGCAGCAGATTCCTTGGGTGCGAAGGCAAAAGGAATGCAGCACACGATAGCAAAAGGCGAAACTTTAAAAAGCATTGCCACAAAATATGGAATCACCGAAGCAGAAATCACAAAGTTGAATCCTAGTGTAAAAAAGGATAGTGATTTGAAAGAAAAACAAAAACTGAACATGATTCAAGCGAAATATCATGCGGTTTCTGGTGAAAATGAAGCGATTGAGAGCATTGCGGCTGTTCGAAAAGTGAAAGTGGAGCAGTTAAAAGCCTTAAACCCTACGTTGAAAGGTAAAAAGTTAAAAAAAGGCGACAAAGTTCGTTATCAATAATTTTATTTATATTTAATATATTTTCATTTCTTAAATTTTTCGATTATGCGTTTATACCATTTTTTCTCTATTCCTTTGTTTCTACTTTTATTTGTGGGAATAAATTGTGGGGCTTTGGCTCAAACTACTGCTAACTTATATATGTTTATTGTCATTCAACAAGATGCTCAAGATGTAGGTGCTATAGATGATGGCACTAGTATGACAGCGTTGACAAATGATATTAAAACGAAAGTACCGAACCTTAATGTTGTAGTAAAAAAAATGACAGGCGAGGAAGCTACCACCTCTCGGATTGAGAGCGAGTTATCTGCTATTTCTAACTGTTCGAATGACATTATTTGGTATTACTATTCTGGACATGGGCGTAATTATGATACATGGCCAGAAACAGACGAGCAAGATGTCTCCCTAACTTGGGTACATAGTAAGTTGAAAGACAAAAAGGCAAGGCTGACACTAGCGATGTATGATTGCTGCACCTATCAAGAGCCTACTACTCAACCTCCAAGTGATTTGCACCCAAAAATTGCATTTTGGAAGCCTTTGTTATTTTCTACAAAAGGTAGCTACATTGTATCTGCTTGTAGTTCAAAGGAATTTGCCTTTGGCGCGAGTGGTGCGGGGAGTATTTTTACCAACAATTTCATAGATGCTTTTTATACAAAATCTTCTTGGGACGAGATATTTACGACCGCAAAAAATGGCACTATTTCAGATAAGCCTAATCAACATCCTCAATGGGACGTGCAGAATTCTTCGGGTGGAGGGACTAGTCGTGAAGCATTAACAGATTCTCCTGTGCCAGCACCTGCTAAATACAAAGTACGCCCAAATGATACGTGGGAAAAGGTAGTTTCTACCATGAACCAAACACCAGGGTTAAAAAGGCAAGTCACAGTAGAGGCTTTGAAGAACTCATATCCTCAATATAAGAACAATACTAATCCGCCTGTTGGCGTAAAATTAGAGTTTCACGATTAAATGAATCTGAAAGATTGTATTGTGTTCGATGATTTTTTATTATCGAACACAATACACATAGTACAGGAAACAAAAGTATTACCGTATATAAAGATAATGGAACGCTTCTAATAATTGCCATAAAAATGAAAACAAAACTACTCTTTCTATTCCTTGTATTGTTCTCAAGTGTGAAAGCACAAACCTCAAAGCTCTACTTTTTTTACATCATCCAAACTGATGAAGGCATAGGTTCAACAACTGACAAAGCAAATATGTTGAGTTTAGTGTCTGAAATTTGCAAAAGTACCAAACAAGAAGCTGTAAATGTGGAAATCGCAAGCGTGTCGGCGACTCTAAGCGAACTAAAAAAAGTGGTTTCGCGCTACAGCATCACAGAAAGCGATGTATTGTGGGTATATTACTCTGGGCATGGCGAAAATTATGATACTTGGCCTCAAACAGATGAGGGGGAATTGCCTTTATCAGAAGTTCATACTTGGTTAAAAAGCCAAAAGGCAGGTTTAACAATAGCGATGTATGATTGCTGCACTTGGCGCGAACCCTTGATAAAACGAAAATCAAGCGAATATTCTACTTGTTCTTTCAATTTTTATAAACCCCTATTTCTCAATTCTAAAGGGCATTTAAAAATTGCCTCCTGCTCATCAACCCAGTTTTCTTTTGGTAGCAAGGGCGCAGGTAGCATTTTTACCAACAATTTTATAGATGCTATTCGCTCACAAGCAAGTTGGAAAGAGGTGCTAAATGCGGCAAAAGTAGGTACAGAAAGTATGGCAAAGGCTTACAATAGAGAGCAAAACCCGCAGTTTAGAGTAGAGCAATAGCTATTTTTTATTCTTTTTATTTTTAGTAATTACATTTCTTAACCTTCACCTCAAATATGAATTTGATTTCTAATAAAATTGTTTTTTACCTTGTATTTCAGTTTTTGGCTTTTCCTTTTTTGTATGGGCAGAAACTTCATCTGATTTTAGTAAGTTTAACAAATGATCCTTCAATTGGAAAATACTGCCAAATCAACCATCAAAACCTTGTGGCTAATTTTAGGCAAATTACGCAGATGGCGGATATGTCACTTAACCTTGTAGAAATACAAGGAACTCAAGTGAATACAAATAGCATCAACAGACAGTTAGAATATTTGGAAGTTGCGGCAAATGATGCGGTTATTTTTCATTATTCGGGACATGGCTTGAATGGTGTAGAAAATTTTCCCTATTTCCTGATCTTAGGTGATAAATTGACGTTACCAAGTGTGCATGAAAAACTCCGCAAAAAAGGAGGAAGGTTAACGCTCACAATAAGTGACTGTTGCAATTTTGGCTTTGGGGCTAAAAATAGCCCTAAATGGGTTACAAAATCAAATATGTTGAAGGAGAATTGTGTGAGGTTGATGAAGCAAGGACGTGGAAATATTATTGCTACAAGTAGTTTGAAAGGGCAGGCTTCTAATTATATTGAAAATATTGGTGGGCTTTATACGAGTTCTTTGATTGATGCTTTGTTAGAAGCCACAAAAACAACGACAAAAGAAAAAGTGGATTGGAAAAAAATTTTTGAAGAGGCAAATAGAGCTACAACAGAGCTTGCAAGTGTCTATGATAAGCAACAAACTCCTATTTTTCAAATAAATCCCTTGTTTCCAAGCGAAGAAATCAATTTGGTCTTAGCACCTTCTACGAATGAAAACAAGGATTTCGTAAATGATGTTGTAACTTCCTATACAATTGTAAATGGAGACACATATAGTGTTATTGCTAGAAAGTTACTAAAAGAAGAAGCAAAAAATGGAAAAAAGGTGGCAGATTTGGCGAAAAAATTACAACAATGGAATCCCACAAAAAAACCTACAAAACTTAAAATTGGAGATAACATTGTAGTCCATAATTTCTAAGACCTAAATAATCAAATATAGGTGTCTTATTTATTCATTATTCACTTTTTAATAATTATTTTTTATGAAAAATACATACATAACTAGTATGTTACGATTCCTAACTTGTCTATTACTTATTTTGGTACTAGGTTTAGGCAATCTTTCGGCACATAATGGCGGTGAAGATACCAAAACAAAAGTTCACATCTTTGAATTGTTAGATTATCAAACACCTGATAATGAAGATGATGGCTACAGAATGAGAGCAACTTCAAAACTTCTTTTACAATCAGTGGAGCCAGTTCTTCTTGATTTACAAAGTAAAATGGAGATTGAAGTTATTCCTCATAAATTATATGATGAGGAGCTTAATGAAACAAAACGCTATTGCATTGATACCTTGACAGAACATATAAAGAAAATGGATTGCGAAAATCAAGTTGTAATAGTCTTGTATTCTGGACATGGCTTTACATTTGAAGATGGTGCAAAAGGAGGGGTAAATTACCCTAATCTGATGCTTAACTATGACCATTCTCCTAGCCCTTATATTTCATTCCAAGATGTTTTGGTAGCTATACAAAAGAAAAAACCGAAAATGATTTTGTCTGTGGTAAGTGCTTGTCAAGAGCAAGTAAATAAAAATAGTGCGGTGATAGTTAAGGAAGAAAATAAACTACATTCCTTTAAATGGTACAAAGAATTAGGTGCATATACCACAGCAGGAGCAGGTATTGGGGGATTAGACCCAGAAATACAAAGAGGTAAAGAATTGTTTCAACTCGTTAATTACCAAAAGGATTTATTTGGGGATAGAATGCTTTCCATTGAGTTGATGTCTTGCAGTAAAGGAGAACTTACCTACATCAATAATAAGGGAGGGCATTTTATGCGAGCGTTTCACAAGGTGTTTTCCGAGAAAATGGAATGTAGAAACACAAACAGACAAATTAATTGGGAAGAAATAGCAAGAGACGTAGAAATAGGAACAAAGGAGTTAGTGGATGCTCATAATGCCTCTGCAACAGAGGGCGATAAGCATACGCAAACGCCTCAATGCAGGGTCTTTATCAAAACGTCTAACGATATTTTACCGTTACGTGAGTTGACAAAACCTGTGGGAAAAACAAGTTGTGAAACAGTAGTAACAGTTCCTTCTATTCCAGTTCCTGCCCCCTCCTCATCTGTACTCCCCCCTACAATACCTGTGCCTACTTCTGTTGTAATTGTTGAAGAAGATAGGGAGATGTTCTATGAATACAACAAAGTAAAGCAGAGAAGCACTAAAATTACACATGAATTTGCAAAACGACTCACTAAATTAGCAAATACATATAGAGAGGCAAGGTGTTTTGATTGCGCGATAGACGCGTTAAACGTTGCTTCTGAAGCACTCAACAAATATGGAGACAAGTATTATGAGGCAACCGCTTACGAAAATATGGCTTTAGTCTATTTAGATAGAGGCAATACAGCAACGGCACAATATTATTTTGAAAAGGCTTTTGATTTGTTTCGTGCTGTAAATGCTTGTGGAAGTGCTACTACTATTTACAAGCGATTGGTACAAATGGGTAATACAAGTAAAACATTGGGAAATTGTAAAGATGAATACGAATCAATAAGCGAATAATTTTTTAATAAAACCTATCAATAATGAATTATATATGCGTTATTGATAGGTTTTTTTTGTTTAATACTAAATAATGTGAATCAAGAGTTAATGCTATAAATATAAATAACTGGTTATTAGGTACTTATTTATATTTACCAGAAAAAAAGTTTCCCAAATGCAAAAAAAGTGTTAAGATTGGGTTCTAACATCTAATCAAAAACATATTATGCATTGGGAAACGGAGCTAATTACGCTATATTTTTTAGTACTGCAAAATTCAGCCACCATATTTTGTGAAAGCGAAAGAATGAGTGGCAATGCTATTCCAAAATTTACGGATGCAGAACTTATGACAATTTATTTGTATTGCACGAAAGAAGGTTATCACAAAAAGCGTCAAATGCACAAATATGTGCAAAAACACTTGCTCTCGTGGTTTCCAAATTTGCCAAGTTACCAAGCCTTTAGCCATCGTTTGAATCGGCTGGAGAGTGCGTTTCGTAGCTTGTGTAATCAATTATTAGAAACGTTTCCTAGCCTAGATTGGCAGTATGAAGCGGGTCATAAAAAGGAGGCAGTGGTGGATTCACTTCCTATCATGCTTTCTCAAGGCAATGGCTGCGAAAAGGCTAAAATCGCCCTAGAAATCGCAGATAAAGGCTATTGTAGCACAAAAAAGGTTTGGTATCATGGGCTAAAATGCCACTTATTGGGCTTGATTAGACCTAACAAGATGCCACAACCTGCAAACATTGTCCTTTCCCGCGCCTCCGAAAATGATGGAACTGTATTCTTCCAACAATTGGCTCCGCTTGCCCCCAATTTCATCGTCTATGGCGATAAGGCATATGACCACCCACAAAGTGTCATACACGCAAAACAAACCCTTAACCTAGAGTTTATCCCTATCCAAAAAAGAGGCAAAGGACAACCCAAAATTTGTTCCGCTCGTAACTTCTTTAACCAGGCTGTCAGTAGAATCAGGCAACCTATTGAGTCCGCTTTTAACTGGTTAATTCAACATACTGACATTCAAAACGCCAGTAAATGCCGCTCTACTAAAGGTACTTTGTTACATATTTTTGGCAAAATTGCTACTGCTTTTTGCATCTTTGCTTTTTTTAACTCTTGATTCACATAAATAATATAGTTAAAAGATGATACGACTACCTATTTTTCTACTCATTAGTTTTTTAATGATTTCTTGCGCACAAAG
>JBJXHA010000605.1:0-7659 GCA_046160275.1 Bacteroidia bacterium
GTGTGCAAAATGTTCTTGCGAATCATCGGGCAAAGCGTCCCAGCTATCTGCATAAATAAACGCGCCATCAGGAGAACGCATAGAGCTATCAGGCAACATAAAACCTGTGGAGGAATCAAATAAATAGCCCAGTATGGTGGTGTGATTCCACATAAACAATTGACCGTTTAATTCTTGGTTATAAAACCCTGATTTTGAAAATACTGGTGACATAATAATTATTTTTCCTTTTTTATCCCTTTCAATACGTAATTTTTTATTGGCAGTGCAGAGCGCATAGAGCTGCGCATCCGAAAAGCGAAACTCGGCTTCAAAAGGGGCTGCTAACACTATTTTTTCCATAAGCATTTATATTTTTCACAAAGATACAAAAGGATTAACAAATGAAGCGAAATTTGCACTAAAAATTAGCAAGAAATTTTGTTTTTCCCTATCTTTGTACGACTTGCAAGTTTCGTTTTCTGCAAACAAGTAGGGGGAGAATTTAGTTGATGCTTTTGGTGGATTTTTTCTTTTTAAGAAAAGCCAAGTTAGGCAACAACCATGTATATAAGTACTTGAAAATTAAACATCTATCGTTAATATTCAATTCATTACCGTTATTATATGAACAAGACAGATTGGCCGCTTTGGGAGGTATTTATCCGTTCCCGTCAAGGACTAGACCATAAGCACGTAGGAAGTTTGCATGCTGCTGATGCACAAATGGCACTCGAAAACGCTCGTGATGTTTATACACGCCGCATGGAAGGGGTGAGCATTTGGGTAGTAGAAGCAAAACACATTCACGCCTCTAACCCCGATGATTCAGAAAGTTTTTACGAGCCAGCAAATGATAAGGTCTATCGCCACCCGACTTTTTATGATTTGCCAGAGGAATTAGAGCACATGTAGTATCATAACACATTATAAAATAATAAAATGGGACAAGCCTTACCTCATCTGGACTTTTATTCTCCAGAATCCTATTTTCAAATTGACCAAAAAGGGAAACGAAAATATGAGTATTATTTTGGAGAAATCGTTGCTATGGCGGGTGGAAACGCTCGGCACAGCCGTATTTGCATGAATATCCAATTTGCTCTATCTTTACAACTGAAAGGTAGGCCTTGCGAGGTATTTAATAGTGATGTGAAAGTTGAAGTAATGCCTAACCAAATGTATTGTTATCCAGATGCTTCTGTATCATGCCATGAAACGGAACTTAGTGGGGACACAACTTTACTCAAACAGCCTATTTTGCTCGTGGAAGTGTTGTCCCCCTCTACCGCCTTGTATGATTTGAATGAAAAGCAGCAAGCCTATTTACAGATGCCTTCCTTGCTTTATTATTTGGTCATTGAAACAAGAAAATGTAACATTCGCGTTCACGAAAGACAAGGGCAAACCTGGAATTTGCAGTTTTACACAAGTAAAGAAGAGGTTATTATTTTACCTCAGATAGATATAACGATTTCAGTTGCAGACATTTACGAAAAAGTAATTTTTTCTACAAAAAAATGAATCATCACATAGATTACGTTTTGCGCCTTGCCGATAATGCCTTGATTTTGGGGCAGCGTTTGGGTGAATGGTGCGGACATGGGCCTGTTTTGGAGCAGGACATCGCTTTGACTAACATTTCTTTGGATTTGATTGGGCAAGCGAGAAGTTTCTATCAATATGTTGCGGAATTAGATGGGCAAGGGAAAAGTGAGGACGATTACGCCTTTTTGCGTGATGCTTGGGATTTTTGCAATGTTTTATTGGTCGAATTACCAAAAGGACATTTTGGCACAACCATCGTAAGACAGTTTTTGTACGATGCGTATAGCTTTTATTTTTATACGGCATTAAAAAACAGCTCTGACACACAACTTGCTGCGATTGCCGAAAAATCGTTGAAAGAAGTCAATTATCATTTGCGTTGGAGTTCGGAGTGGGTTATTCGCTTGGGAGATGGCACCGCCGAAAGTCATGAAAAGGTGCAAACTGCCTTGAATGACCTTTGGACTTATACAGGTGAAATGTTTATGATGAATGACACCGATAAAATAATGCTGGATTTAGGGATTGGTGTGGATTTGGAAGATGTTCAGGCACTTTGGCAATTAAAAGTAAAAGAAGTCTTAACACAAGCAACCCTCACGCAGCCTAATCCTAATATGTGGATGCAGCGTGGTGGAAAGGAAGGAAAACATAGCGAACATTTGGGCTTTATTTTGGCAGAAATGCAATTTCTACAAAGAGCCTACCCCAATGCAAAATGGTAAAAAATTAGGATTTAAATGGAAAAATATGTACTTAAAGACAGAGGCGCGGGCATGGTTAACGCAATCGTAGATACTCCTATTGCTTTGCTTTTGGGGCTATTACTCAACGTATTTTGTGCTGAAATCTTAAAAATAGACGTAGGGCATGATGCGCCAAATCCAACGGCTTACCTTTTATTTTTGGTTGCTTATATTTCCTATTATGTGGGTTTTGAAGCCTACTTTGGGCGAACAATTGGTAAATTTATTACAGTAACGATTGTGGTAGATGTGGAGGGGAATATTCCTTCTTTTGGTCAAATTCTCCTCAGAACACTTTGCCGTTTCATTCCTTTTGAACCCATCTCTAGTATTTTTTCTTTTCGTGCTTGGCATTATCGCCTTTCTCAAACTTATCTTCTTGATAAAAATGAATACCTTAAATTTTCACAAATGAATAGTTTGGAAAGTAAAATTGAACAAATCGGAAATAACGGATAAATGAATGATTATTCGCAGAAAATAAAGCCCATGCTTACTTATGCAGAACTCCAAAATACGTTAGAAGAAAACGGCTATATTGTGTTTTTTCGTACAAACCAAGAAGATAAATTCTTGATGGTTTGTACGTCAACAAAAATGGAGAACATGAATGGGTTTGAGTTTCAATGTTCTCAAAACTGTTTTGCTATTTGGATAAAGCAAGAGAAAATCGTGGTAGATTATTGGATAGGCCAAACTCCAGTAGAAGAACCTTGCGAAAATAGAGAAGAAATGTTGCTATTTTTGAAAGAAAAATTTCCACTTCCTTCGTGAATAAGTGTTTAAATGTTGCTTTATTTCATAGTATTGATAATCAATGGATTATTGTCTTAATCAACAAAATTCTTCTCAAACTTGGTATCAAAACTGCGCTTCAAAGTATTGTGTTCAAGCTAGATTTGAGAAGATATTTCCAATATAACAGCCGAAAAGACCCTGATTTCAGTTATTCCTTATCACCTATCACTTAAATAAATTATGTTTAGTAAATTATTAGAATGGATACGCGGAAAAACCGTGAGAATCGAGGTGGATTTAGATACGCTTCACCAAAAAAAAAATGAGTTTGAAAAGCAAATTAAGCCTAAAATGCTCCCTTCCGATTGGCAACGATTGAGAGGGCAAATATTTCATTCGGCAAGAAATCAGGTATTGGAAAATAACCGCTTGATAAAACTCGTTAATTGGCTCGAAGATTCGATACAACATTTTACCCAAAAAGAAATGCTATCGTACCAAAATCAGCCGCCTAAAGTGGTGCATCAAACCCAAACGGTTGCCGTTCCTACTTTAACAGGGGCGCAAGTATTTTTTAGCCCAGGCAAAGAGTGCTTAAATGAAATCGTTTCTGCATTGCGTTCTGCAACTACAACAGCAGATATTTGTGTGTTTACAATCAGCGATGACAGAATTACAAAGGAAATTATTGCAGCACATAAGCGAAGAGTGAAAGTGCGCGTAATTACCGATGATGAAAAAGTCTTGGATACAGGTTCGGACATTCAACAGATGAAAACGCAAGGCATTGAAATTCGCACCGACCATGGTTCTGGGCATATGCACCATAAATTTGCCATTTTTGACGATAAAACATTACTCAATGGTAGTTACAATTGGACGCGTAGCGCAAGCGAATATAATTATGAAAATTTGATGGTGGCAAAAGACAAAAAACTTATCAACGACTTTTCGGGTGAATTTGAGGAATTATGGGAAAAGTTGAAAGAGTTTTAAAAGTTTCACTTTTCAAAAAACTTGCTAAATTTCGTAATTTCTCGTAATTTCGCGCCTCAATTCATCAAACCTGGGGAAAAAGAACACTTTTCCTTCTCCCCTATTCCTTTTCCTTCAAAAAACATGGCAAAGCCTTCAATTCCAAGGGGTACACGCGATTTCGCCCCCGATGTGATGTTAAAAAGAGAATGGTTGTTTTCTACCATCAAAACGGTATTTCGAAAATATGGGTATCAACCTTTGGAAACGCCTGCAATGGAAAATTTATCTGTATTGACGGGTAAATATGGAGAAGAAGGCGACAGATTGATTTTTAAAATATTGAATAATGGGGATTATCTGAAAGATATTCCCGCAGAACAACTTACAGATGCGAAAAATGCGGGCGAAAGTGGCGCGAAAAGTTTGGTGGCAAAATTGGCAGACAGAGCTTTGCGTTATGACTTGACCGTGCCTTTTGCGCGTTTTGTTGTGATGAATCATGCCCAATTAACTTATCCTTTCAAACGCTATCAAATTCAACCTGTTTGGAGAGCTGACAATCCACAGGCAAACCGTTACCGCGAATTTTATCAATGTGATGCTGACGTAGTAGGTTCAGAATCATTGATTTATGATGCAGAATTTGTTTGTATTTATGATGAAGCTTTGACAAATTTGGGCATTTCTGATTTTACCATTCAAGTGAATAACCGCAAAATTTTGTCGGGCTTAGCAGAAGTCTGCGAAGAAACGGCAAAATTCACAGAAATTTGTGTAGCGATTGATAAATGGGATAAAATTGGGGCGGAAGGCGTAAAAAAGGAACTCTTAACGCATGAAATTGCCGAAGATAAAATAGAGATTTTGTTTGAGATTTTGGCTTTCGATGGTTCAAACCTCGAAAAATTGGATTTTTTAACAAACAAATTTCAAAATTGTCCCGATGGATTGAAAGGAATCGAAGAGCTCCGCAAAGTGTTCGATTTACTTCAACATTTTACCCTTCAAAAAGCAAATGTTACCTTTGATTTGCGCCTAGCAAGAGGGCTAAATTATTATACAGGAACGATTTACGAGGTGCGTGCAAGCAGTATGAATGTTAGCATCGGCGGCGGCGGGCGTTATGACAATTTAACGGGCGTTTTTGGCGTGAAAGGACTTTCTGGCATCGGCATTTCTTTTGGTGCAGATAGAATTTATAACGTAATTGAAGCCTTAGATGCTTTCCCAAAAAACATCCAATCGGGTGTTAAAGTGTTGATTATCAACTTTGGAGACGAAACCTTAGCTTATTGCCTTCAAACCTTACAAAAGTTAAGAAACGAAGGCATTGCCGCAGAACTCTATCCGCAAAAAGCCAAAATCGGCAAACAATTTGAATACGCAGACCGCAAAAACATTCCTTTTACCCTCGCATTAGGCACAGAAGAAATGCAAGCTGGGGTATATAAATTCAAAAATATGGCAACAGGCGAGCAAGTGAGTTTGAGAGATATAGCATTCTTCGAAGTATATAAAAAAGAGGGTTGGGAATGGGAAGAAATTGTGGAATTTGCGAAGGTGTCTCAAGATTATAAAAATCAATTATGATTGTTTTTTTAATTCAGAAGAATCTACACAACTAACATCTTAAAGTATTGGTTGTGTAGATTCTTCTAAATTGAGCTACCATTAAAAGCACTAATAAAAATATTGGTATCACAAAGTATTTTACTCATAGATTCCAATTTCTTTTCCAAGTTCGCGCCCTAATTTCCTCCAAAGTTCTTGGTCTTTCTTTCCAAATGCCAAACAAAGCACGTGGATTGAGTTCTTTGTCGCCTTCCTCTAAGATAGGAGCAGTCGTGAAATTATCGTCCTCTAAACGAAAGGAAACAATCTCTAAATTTTTGAGTAATAGCATCAACTGTGCTGTTTCAATTGGCTTTGCCGTTTCGATAAAAATTTTCATGATGGGTAGAGAATTTAAGAACGAAGATAACGTTTTTCTTCAGAAAAACAAACCTAACTAGTCGACTTTGTTAGAAAGAATAAAACTAGCCTTTATTTTCCCTATAATACTTACAAATATCTGTCAAATTACAGTCAGAACACTTTGGTTTACGCGCAATACAGGTGTATCTGCCATGCAAAATAAGGTAATGGTGCGCGTCTGCAACTTGCTCTTCGGGAATCACTTCCATCAGCTTCTTTTCGACTTCCAATACATTTTTTCCTTCCGCAATACCGATGCGATTGGATAAGCGAAAAACGTGCGTATCCACCGCCATTCTTGCCTCTTTATATACGACAGACGCAATTACATTGGCAGTTTTTCGCCCAACTCCCGGCAGTTTTAACAAATCATCATAATCTCGTGGAACCTCTCCTTTATGATGTTCTACCAGCATTTGCGCCATATTTATCAAATGTTTTGCCTTATTATTGGGATAAGAAATGCTACGAATGTAAGAAAAAACTGTATCAAAATCGGCAGAAGCCAAAGAAGTAGCGCTAGGAAAACGCTCAAACAAGTCAGGCGTTACCATATTTACGCGCTTGTCTGTACATTGTGCCGACAAAATCACTGCAATTAACAGTTGAAAGGGGTTTTCATAATGCAGTTCCGTTTCAGGCGAGTCAATCACCTTTGCCAAACGCGCTAATACAATTTCTGCTAATTCCATGGTAAATTGCTTATTTTTTTGCAAAAATAGAAAAAATTACCCACAACAAACGATTTCACAAGCATTTGCGGAAAAAAGCTACTACAATTTATCATAAACTTTTGGCTCTTCGCCCACACATTCGCCCCGTTCATTGATAAAATAGATTTTGTCTTTTTGCTTGATTTTCGCTATCTTTTTATCCGCCAACCAATCTATTAAGGAAATATCACTTGGCTCTGTAATCCATTGATTTTCAAGCAAAGAATAATAACCTAGTTTGCCGTTATGACTCAACCAAAGTTTCCCTGCTTCGGGATAATAGCCCGCTTCGGGTTCAAAAGGAAGTGTATAAGTCATTTTGCTAAATACTTCATATATTTGATTTCCTACTAAAAAATAAACCTCTTTTTTTTGCTGTGCATGATGTTTCATGCTACGAATAGTCGTTGCAGTATAAGGAAAAATAAGCTGATAGTTGCTATCTGCAAGCGCATTTAGGTTATTCTCCCTTAGAATATAAAACAATTTCCCATTCACATATTCAGGGGAAACATTCGGATAAGCAGAAGGTAACATTTTCTTTACCACATTTCCAAAAGTATCTATCACTAGCTTTTCTTTTTTCTCAATAAGCTTTACAACAAATTCCCCTTTTTTAGGAAAGTATTCTACCTCATTAAAAAAGAAATGCTCAGGTAAAAGCCACTGATGTTTTTCTTTATGATAGATAAGAAAACGCACATCTTCTTGCGTTCGTGAAATATTCTTTGTAAATTGAAATATATCAAACTTTTTTTCCAAAGAAGTTGGTATATCAAAAACCTCATAATAAGTATCTATCTCTCTTTGCTTATATTCAAAAGGCAAAATAATTTGTTTCGTAATTATATCAATAATGCCCGTTGTATATTCACTATTATCATTGTCTTCCTCCTCATTTTCATTTTTTGTTAAAATAGACGCAATTAAATAACGATTATCAATCAAGTTGCTAACAGACTCAAAAGTATCAGGAAGAATAA
>JBJXHA010000606.1:0-3226 GCA_046160275.1 Bacteroidia bacterium
CATTATCGCTACGAATATTTACGTCATCAGAAATCGTAATGGATTGGCTTTTTACGGAAGTAAAAGCAAAGAAAAAAGTTAGCAATAAAAAGAAATACTTTTGCATGGGCAATTATTTTTAAACAAAAATCTCCAAACCATCATAAGCAAATTGTATATTAGGAGGAAGTTGAGCATTGATATCCACAGCTTTTCCTAGATTGTGACTCATATGAGTAAGCAAAGTTCGTTTGGGTTGAATCACTTTTACTAAATCGAGCGCTTGCATCAAACTCAAATGAGAATGATGATTCTCATGATGTAATGCACTCAAAATCAATACTTCAAGGTTTTTTAATTTCTCTAATTCAGATTGAGCTATACTTTTTACATCAGTACAATAAGCAATATCGCCAAACCTAAAACCTAATATTGGCAATTCGCCATGCATGATTCCAATACATTGAATATCAATATGTTGAATTTTGAAATGGCTATTTTCATCAATCAAGCGCCAATCAAAACGAGGCGCTCCAGGATATAGCCTTTCGGCAAAAGTATAAGCAAAACGTTGTTTTAAATCTTCTAATACGCGAATCGAAGTAAAAATCGGCATATCAAATCCTTGTCGAAAATTAAAAGGCCTCAAATCATCTAAACCAATAACATGGTCATTATGTTCATGAGTGATTAATACTGCATCTATTTTTCTTGTTTTCGTACGCAACATTTGCTGCCTAAAATCAGGGCCAACATCAACCACGATACAAGTGCCTTCATTTTCAACCATTACCGAAACTCTCGTACGATTATCTTGAGGATTGTCAGAATGACAAACCTCGCAATCGCAACCTATAACAGGAATCCCCTGCGATGTTCCAGTGCCAAGAAAAGTCAACTTCATCAATCTTCGTTTTTCTTAGCATTTTCCATAAAATCGGCTAAATCAGGGCATACTTTTCGGATTGCATTCAATACATCAGGATTCTCTGAGATTTTAGTTTGAAACTGGGCTTCCAATCTATTTTTACATTCGATTTGCTTTTCAGCCAATTGTTCGCTTTTCGCAAGATCATCAACTAGTTCTTCTGTATTTTTATTTTCTTCGGGGTGAGTCGCAAAATATTTTACTTTTTTGTTCAAAGCAATCAATTCGGCCGAACAAGTGCAATATTCAGTAGCCAAAGCTGAAAAATCTTTACTCCCAGCATTATTTTGTGCTGTTTGTTGTGTATTTTGGTTCTGAGTTGCATCATTACTACATGAAAAATTTATGGTAGTAATTAAAATAAAAGTAAAAAACAAACGATTCATCATTATAAGTATTTTTATGCTTTCGCAAATATAATAATTTTTTTTCGGATTTTCGTATCTTTATATTTTACTATTTTCAGATATGAGTTAAAAAGGCAAGAAAACACTAAAAATCGCTAAATATTTTGTGGTTTTATCAAAAGTATTTACCTTTAACAATTCTTTTTTTAATTAAAATAAAAATATCTAAATTACTATGACAGGAAGTAAAAATTTAATTATTTTGGGCGTAGTTGCGCTTTTGTTTTTTATGGGTTGTAATAGCTACAATGGCATGGTTAATAGTTCAGAAGGTGTTACCTCTAAATGGGCAAATGTTGAGAATTTATACCAACGTCGTTCAGATCTAATTCCAAATTTAGTAGCTACTGTAAAGCAAGCTGCTGCTACCGAACAAGCAATTTTGACGCAAGTCATCGAAGCACGTTCAAAAGCAACTCAAGTAAAAATTGACCCAACAAATGCTACACCTGAGCAATTGGCTGACTTTCAAAAAAGACAAGGCGAACTAGGTTCTGCATTAGGTCGTTTGTTAATGATAACGGAACAATATCCACAGTTGCAATCTATCCAAGGTTTTGGTGATTTACGTGCTGAACTAGCAGGTTCTGAAAATCGTTTGGCTGTTGCAAGACAAGATTACAACACTGTTGTTCAAACTTACAACACAAGTGTTCAGCGTTTTCCTGCTAATATCTTCGCTGGTATTTTTGGTTTCAAACCAAGAGCTTATTTCCAGGCGGAGGCTGGTAGCAAAACGAACCCTAATGTAGGCAATTTGTTTCAATAACTAAGAGAAAAATGTTTGATTGTTTGAGTTGGTTTGAATGTTTGGAATTTGAGTTTCAAACATTCAAACACTCTAACAATCAAATACTCTAACAATCAAACATTCAGTTAATGTTTTCACTATTTCGTTCTAGCAAAGAGATCATGAGCCGTGCGGAGAAAAAACGCTTAGTTCAAACTATCAAAGAAGTTGAATCAAAAACATCGGGAGAAGTGCGGGTCTATATCGAAGGAGGATGTCCGACTGAAAATCCGATGGAACGTTGCGTGGAATTGTTTCAGCATTTGGATATGCACAAAACAATTTTGAACAATGCTGTTTTGATATATATCGCTACCCATGATAGAAAATACGCAATTTTTGGCGACAAAGGAATTTATGCAAAAGCTGGCGCTGAGTATTGGCAACTCAAAGCAAATGTACTTGTTGAGCATCTTCGTAAAGCAGAATATGCCTTGGGCGTTGAAAAATGTATTCTAGAAATAGGCGCAGCTTTGGCAAAATTCTATCCACCCGTTATCGGTAATAAAAATGAACTTCCCGATGATATTTTATTCGGCAAATTTTAGAACCTTTCCATAAAATGCAATTGATAACCAGATACTTAGTTTTATTTTTCTTTCTTTCTAGCAATATTTGCGTTGCGCAAACTATTCCTTCAAGATCAAATCCTCCGCGATTGGTCAACGATTTCGCCAATGTATTAAGCCCGAGCGAAGAAGAGGCTTTGGAAAAAAAGCTAGTTCTTTTTGATGATTCAACAAGCACTCAGGTTGCTGTAATTACTATTACTTCGCTGCAAGGCTACACTGTTGAAGAAACAGCACATAAATTTCTTCGTGATTGGGGTGTAGGACGAAAAGGAAAAAATAATGGAGTCGTTATTTTGGCTTCGATTGAAGAAAGAAAAATAAATATCCAAACAGGTTTGGGCATGGAAGGCGTATTGCCAGACTTGGTTTGCAAGCGAATTATCACTCAACATATTATCCCTGCATTCAAACAACAGCATTATTTTGAAGGCTTAGATAATGCTACTACTAAAATCATTCAAATTTCCAAAAATGAATATACTAGCGATGGAAATTCTGGAGAGGGCGATATAAGTGGTGTTATTATTTTCGCAATCATGATAATGATTTT
>JBJXHA010000607.1:0-17139 GCA_046160275.1 Bacteroidia bacterium
CCTAACATTCAGCAACCTGCCAGATAATTGATTGGGTACTGCAAATTGGCGGTTATCAAGGTCTTTTATCCAATTATAGGAAACGGTATTCAGTCGGGCAAATAGGTTGAACACTTCTAAAGTAGCCCAAAGCGATTGGAAACCATGTTTTCTTGTTTCCATTTGGTCGGTGGTGCGATATAAAAACATTTTGCTAAAGCCAATGTCCACACGTTGATAGGCAGGATAGGTGTAATTTGTGCGATATTTGAAATTATCAGGCAAACCAAAACGCATTCCCGTACCAAACACATAGTTAATATGTACTTTATAGGTAGGATTAATGGGCAACTCATCTTGAAAGTACATAGAAAACGAAAAACGCTGGTCGGTTGGGCGCGGAATGAAAGTATCCGTAGGTTTGTAGCTGCGGAAAGGATTCAAATACGCCAAATAATTGGCATCATTTGTATTGAGTTGTTCCATCGTTTTTAAATAACTAATGGTAAGCCACGAGTCCGTTCCTTTGGAAAATTGCCCATTCAAACGCGCATCTATTCCATACGCAAAACCTCTCAAACCTTGGGTATAAGCTAAATTATAATCTGAGCCCACTTGATTATCGGGATAAGGATAGTAACGGATTCGAACATTTTGAATTTCGTAGGGAACTATATTATACAAATCTTTAAAATAAAGCTCTGTGAACACTTTAAAATCGCGTTTCCACGCCGTAAAAGTATAATCTGCACCTACAATATAATGTACTGAGGTTTGAGCATCTAAGTTAAAAGCGGGTGTTCCATCGTGGCGGCGAAATTCTCGGTAAAAAGGGGGCTGATGATAAATGCCTGTTGCGGCACGTAAACGCAAACGCAAATCTTTGTTAATTTTGGAAAAATCGTAGGCAAATTGTATGCGTGGACTGATAAAAAACTGCTTAATTTTGCCGTCATAAGTACCACGAACACCACTCGTTAGGCTTGCAGCTTGCTTTTTATCCAACAACCATTCGTGTTGAAAATAAGCGCGATAAACTTGGCGAAAGAAATTAATGTCTCCTTTAATGTATTCCGAAACACCAAAAATTCCACCCGAAGAAGGAATCGTTACATATTGCGCCGAGTCAAAAAGATTATATTCTTTAATGGCATCTGTAATTTGGTGCAATTCTGCTTTCGCACCCCAAAATAATTTATGCTGATATTTTCCATGCTTTAAGGCAATCCATTCTCCTTTTGTTTCTAAAGCAGAAACATTGACTGTGAGGTAGTTACGTGCATGGCGAAAAATAGAACCTGTTCCCAAAGTATAACTATCGTTCCCAAATTCTTCCGAACCCAACTGCGTATTTACTTCACTCAACAAATAACCACCTTCCACATCAAAACGCTCGGTTTCTTCGGTGCTAAAATGTGAAATGATGTGTTGAAATTTCAATTTCGCGTTTGGACGATGTTCTGCGGAAATTGCGCCTGATAAAGTGGTGTAAGTCGAATATTCTTGTCCTTCAAAACCTGTGCGCAAACGAAATGCCTGCTGAATCGTACCAAAAGAAGTTTCCGCGCCCGTAGGCTCAAATTGAAAACGATTGCGAGCAGCCGTAAAAAATCCTGTAAATTTGAGCTTGTCAATGGGGTCATACAAAGTATCTAGCTCTCCATTTTTATAACTAACAATACACGGCTCACCTTTTCCACGAATGGGCGTATAGGTAAACATTCCCTGCCAATCCATAAACAAAGGCTTGTAATTTCCTTTGGTATCCAAGCTATTGAGCAAATAAGAAAGGGTGAAGAAACGCGCCCCTGTCAAATACGTAAATTTCCCTTTTTCGTCAGGGTTCTTTTTATTTTTGCTAATTCCCTCTAAATGCAAACTGTTCGTGATGATTCCAAGCTCGGCAGAACCTCTAGAATCCGTAGGATTGCGGTAGGTGATGTCCAAAACAGAGGACATTTTATCACCATATTGTGCAGGAAAACCACCCGTACTAAAAGCAATATTATCCACCAAAGAACGATTGGCAAAACCCAAACCTTCCATTTGTCCTTGCCTTGCCAAAAAAGGGCGATACACTTCAATTCCATTCACATAAACTAGATTTTCGTCAAAATTCCCCCCCCGCACACGATATTGCGAAGAAAATTCATTATTGGTAACAACACCGCCTTGCGATTGCAACAGAGCCTCAACCGAAGGATTAAAACTCGGCATTTTTACCGCTTCCCCTGCTTTAAGGGAAATCGTTTGGATTTGCGAAGAATTATTTTTATTTGCCGTAACGCTGATTTCACTAAGGCTTAATGACTTCAAATTGATAGGTTTATCAAAAATATAGCCATCTTTTATCTCCAATTCTAACTGCGTATCTTGATAACCCGCCGATTGAAATAGGATTTTGCACATACGCGGTTTTACCACAGGAATCTGCACACTATATTTGCCACTTGAATCCGAAAGGCTCACAATTTCACTTTCCACTACCCGAATTGTAACGCTCTCCAAAGGTTTATTAAACGCATCGGTTACTTTCCCTTTTACTGTACAATATTGCGCAAATAGTTGGTTACTAAGGCATAACATTACGCCCAATATAAAAAAACACAAATTTCGCTTCATACCATCTAAATTAGTCATGCAGCAAAGATAAGGGATTTTTTTTGAAGGCAAAAGGGAGAAAATTGTACCTTATCCTAGTTGGCTTTATCGAATCAAGGTAATAGAGCCGCTTCCTTTTCGTTTTGTTCCATTATTTAATTGATATTCAACGATATAAACATAAACCCCTTCAGGAACAGATTTGCCTTTGGCGGTGCCATTCCACGTTTGTTGCATTTCATTTAATTGAATGATTTCTTTGCCCCAACGGTCAAAAATGGTCATTTGATAACTTACAATTCCCTCACCTGCTACTTTAAATTCATCATTAATACCATCATCATTCGGGCTAAAAGCGGTAGGAATATGCACAACTCCATCAGCAATAACTTGGATTTTCAAAGAAAAAGAATCAGGACAGGTTTGATAACCGTTGTCGCTGATGAGCAATACCTCAAAAGTCCCTTCGTTTTCGTAGGTATGAATTGGGTTTTTGCTATTATAAAACGCGCCATCGCCCATAGACCAAGTGTAAGTTTGTGCCTTTGTGGATTGATTGAGAAATTTGAAGGTCGCTTGAGACAAGAAAATGGTATCAGTATGGCTTGGATTCGTAGAAAATAAGGCAGTTGATTTTGGGGAATTAGTCAAAGAATAAATGCGTGCGGTAGAACAGTTTTTGGCATCATAAGCCCATACTTTTAGGCTACCCGCAGGCTGATTGGTAATTTGTGCCGCTAAAACAGGCGGATTACTTGCCCATGAATAAGTGTAAGGTGCATTGCCATTACTGGCAAGTACAGTCATATCGCCATTGGCTAAATCGCAATATGCATTGTGTTTTTCGACTAATTCTAATTGCAACGAACTCGGCTGATTAATCGTTACGCTTGCTGTTGCGGTACAGGCATTGGCATCTTTTGCTGTAACTGTATAAGTGCCTACTCCCAAATTTATTGCAGTTGCATTGCCTTGATTTCCTGGTGACCATTTATAAGTATAAGGTGGAGTTCCTCCATTTGCACTTGCAGAAACGCTCCCATCTTTCCCTCCAAAGCAACTAACATCTTGCACAAGAGAGGCTGTTACTTCTAAAAGGTTGGGTTCTGTAATAGTTACATTGGCAGAAGTCGTACAAAGGACATTGGCTGCATCTGCAATAAAAACTGTATAATTCCCTGCGAATAAGCCTGTTGCCGTAGCCAAAAATTGCGCAGGATTGCTGCTCCATGAATAAGTGTAAGCACCGCTTCCGCCTGTAACTTGTACTTTTGCCGAACCTTGCGCGCTGCCATTACATTTCACTTGACCAATGACGCTAGGGGTGGGCTGCATGACGGGTAAAGTTCCCATGTTTACATTAACACTTTGCAAACAAACAGGAGCCACAGCCACATCGCCTACAAAAACGGTATAATTTCCTACCCCAACATTGCTTGTTATTTGGGTAAGTTGAGTAGGCGTTGTTACCCATGAATAGGTATAAGTTCCGCTTCCGCCCGAAACCTGCACTGTCATCGAACCATCGGAAACGGTGGAGCAAGTAACAGGTTTTATGACGCTTGGGCTTAAGGTTAAATTAAAATTATTGGATTGTACATTTACGGTTGTGCTACCGATGCAATTCGCAGGGTCGCTAAGGTCTGTGGCAAAAACGGTATAATTTCCGACTCCTAAATTGCTTGCATTTGCCGATAATTGGGGCGGAATTGTTGTCCAAGAATAATTATACGCGCCCGAACCACCTGATGCTAACGCATTTGCCGCACCATCTAGGGCTATGGGGCAAGAGGTATTAGTGGTAGTGGCATTTACGGTAACAGGCGCACCGTCTTGAATGGTTGCTGTTGCCGTTTGAACACAAAGCGTTGGGGCTGCATTGTCAAAAATATACAAAGTGTAAGTTCCTGTACCTAAACCTGTGGCCGTTTGCGTGAGTTGCGGAGGGGGAGTCGCCCAAGAATAGCTATAAGCACCACTTCCCCCTGTCGGATTGGCAGTAGCAGTTCCATTTTTTCCTCCTAAGCACAAGGCGTCAGTATGTGTAATATTTGCTTGAATGGGAGGAAGAGTCGGAACATTATAAATGATGCTCGTATCGCAAGAACTCGCTAACGGTGCGCCTGTATCTAAAACATATAAAGTATAATTCCCTGTGGAAAGGTTAAGGGCTGCATTGGTCAAAACAGGAGGCACTGTATTCCATGAATAAGAGAATGGGCCTGCACCACCACTCGCATTTACGGTAATGCTACCATCTGCGCTTGTCGGACAGGTCGCAGGCAATATATTGGCTTGTAGATTCATGGCATTGCATACGCAGGGCTGAAAAGAAATGTCATCTATGGCAAAATCGTTGCCGCTTGTGGCTGTATTTTGGTTGATAATGCAAATGGTTGCGGTAGTTGCTGCACCCGAATTCCATGTACTTGCGTATTGTTGCCAACCTAAACTTGAATTTGCAGGTGCATTAAAAGGTGTTCCTAGCACTACATTGTTCACTTCAAACTGTAAACTTGCGACAGGTGCGCCCGCAATTGTTGCCACCCAACTAGAAAAAGAGTAAAGTGTATTGGGTGTTACGTTAAAGGTTTGGCACCAAATATTGGTATTAGGCGTGCCAGAACCATTTATCACCATCATATTTCCCGTACCTGTTGTATGGTCACCGATGCTGGCAAAATTGGGGTGCGTTAAATTGGGATTTGTGGTAATCGCGTACGTTCCTTCATTCCAAGTACTTGCTTGGTTATTGATATAATTGGAATTAAAACTAGTATTTCCTAAAGAAAAATTGCCGTTGGTTATCAATTCTATACCTGCATTGGTAAGCCCTTGTGGGCAGACTAATACTTGTGAAATGGCGAATGAAAACGCGCCTAAGAGGAAAAAAGTGAGTAAAAAGATTCTTTTCATACTGTTATCGAAAATAAGCCTACCTAATCAGCAAAGATATAGATATAATCGGAAAATAAAAATATTTTTACCAAAAAAGGAAGGCTAATTTTCAATGGGTTAGCAACTTATTTCTCTTTTTTCTTGGCAGGTTTTGCCCCTCCTTGATTAATATTTACTTCCATTTTATCTTCAGTATAAAGCGAAGCATTTGAGCCTCCTACAAGGTTTGCAGTTACATTTCTCACTTTAAACCCCAATACATCTAGTTCGCCACCACCTGCGCGAGAATAAGTAGCAGAATTCGCTTTTCCTGCTAAAATAATGTCGCCACCACCCGCACTACTAAGTTCTAATTTGTTGAGTTCCAAATTCATACTTACTTTTTCTACCCCTGCAAAACTAAGGTTAAGGTTTTGAAGATGAAAAGCATTATCGCCTTCCAATTTTTTCAAACCTGCTGCCGAAATTTTATCCAAATTTACAAAGGAAACATACACCACAAATTTGTTAAAATTTTTAAACGTATATCCTTTTTGAACGCTGATTTTCAAGGTTTTACCGTCACTTTTTACAGAAACATATTGCTGTAAATTTTCATCAATTTCTACCGAAGCATCTTCCATTTTGCCATGATGCAATACCAATTCAAAAGGGCCTGCTGCTGAAATTTCGGTAAAAGGTTTTACGCGGCGAACAATTTTTGTTACCTTTCCTTTGCCTTGCAATACTACATCAGGCTGGTTTTGGTTTTGCGCCATGCTTTCGCCCATACAACCGAAAAGAACAAATAAACATACAATTTGTAAATACATTTTTTGCATAAAAAGATAATTTAAACGTGAATAACTCAAGTCTTGCCTCTTAAAATGTGAACGAGGAATGGCACAAAGATAAGAAAATTTAGTAAGCAGATGATAAGTGATAAGGGATAGAGGGCTAACAAATTTACAAAAATAGGTTGAATCTTGCGGATAAGTGAACTGATTTTTCGTTGTTTTGAGTCTAGTGGGTTCTCACTCATGGGGAAAATAAAAAGAGAGAAATTTCTCCCCTTGCTCAAATCAAAAGAATTTTGTAATATTGCCTTATTATCGAAGTAAAACATATTGTTTATCACCAACGTTGCTAAACGATTGTAAACTAAGGAATTGTTTCATCAGCATCACCTTTATTTGTTACTAAAAAAATGCACAAATTTGGAATTATTAGCCTTCTTTTCTTATTAATTCTGCAAAGCTGCGCCCCTAAATGGGATCCAAGAAAGTACAGAGCCGTGAAAATCACAGATTCTGAACTCATCTATTCTACCTATGACCTCAATAAAAAAGAGCATGAAAAGGACAAGTTGATTTTGACGAAAAAAAGAAAACTGCCTGACTCTTTGTTTAAGAAAATAACTACAGGTTATAACGAAACTCGCTGGCCTCCCGCTTTGCAAACGCCACAACTGCGCTATGACAATCGCCGAAAACTGAAATTTTATAAGGCGTACATTATTACGGAGTTTAAAAATAAATACATTGTGTATGTTCCGAATAAGGAAAATAAAGGAAGTATTGTATTGCCGCCCGAAATGATGAGTGATAAGGATTTTTACATGATTGTGGGTAAAGGAAATGTGGAGAAGCAAGATGAGTTTATGAAAGGGTATGAAAATTGGACTCCTCCTGTAAAAGGCAAAAAAGAAGAAGCAATTGCGGCTGCTCCTACTCGTCCTACAAAATTAACGCCTAATTCTGACCTCAAAGCATTGGACAAAGGTGGCTCAAAACCCAACAAACCTGCGGTGAAGCCAGAAACGCCTCCTAGCCCTCAACCTTCGAAAGTGGCTCCTGCGCCAATTGCTGCAAAAACGGACAAATCGGCAGATAAAGCGGCGGCTAAGGCTCAAAAAGCTGCGGACAAAGCGGCTAAATCCGCAGAAAAGGCAAATAAAAAGGCTGAAATTGCTGCGAAAAAAGAGGCTGAAAAGCAAGCTGCTGCTGCCGAAAAAGCTTCAGAAGCCGAAAAGGATAAGCAACTCGGCATTAAAAAGGGCAAGAATAGCAAGGAAACGCGCAAACGCATTAAAAGTGAGCGTAAAAAGAAGTCAAAAAGTCGCAAAAAGGAGCGTAAACAACGCAAAAAAGCGCGGGAGAAGGCGAAAAAAGAGAAGGAAAAGCTGAAGAAGCAAAAAAAATAGTTAGTTCATTTTCAGCATTTTAAATAAAAATGGGCTGCCTAAACAGTTCGCAACTTTTCGAAAAGTTGCGAACTGTTTATTTAAATAAACCGCTATTTCACCCACAATAATTTATCTTCCACAATTTGCATAACGTTTGCCTCTTTTGTAAGCGCTAGGTCTGTTTCTTTATAATTTAATACAGCAAACAAAGTCAAGTCTTTTTGTATTTCGAATACAAATTTATCCAACAAACTTGCTTCGAATTTTTTCAGACTATTTTCTTGACTATCAGCACATAACCAAAGGTAAATAGCGGTAGTTTGGCTAAGATTTATTTTCAATCCCGTATGATTCGCGTGCTGAAATACTTCCTGTAACAAAATTTCATCAATAAATGAAAAATCTTTAGGTGTAATTTTTATCAAAACTTGTTTCGATTTGCGCAAATAAGTGGGCGTTTTTTCTGTATCTTCTTCCGCAGAAATGCACGTTCCTAAAGCGTTCATATCTTTAAAAGAACGGACATATAAGGGAATATGCTTGTGATAAAGTGGCTGTATCGTTTTAGGATGAATCACCGTAGCTCCATAAAAAGTCATCTGCACCGCTTGTTGATACGATAATTTCATGATTTGCACAGGGTTCTCATGGATTCTTGGGTCAGCATTTAAAATGCCTGGTACATCTTTCCATACTATCATTTTTTCGGCATCAAGACAATAAGAAAAAATAGCTGCTGTATAATCCGAACCTTCGCGCCCCAAAGTTGTAGTTTTGCCTGAAATAGCAGACGCAATAAAACCTTGAGTTATCACAATGCGTTGAGATTGTAATAAGGGTTTCACTAATTTCTGCACATTTTCATTTGTCAATGACCAAATTACTTTCGCCTGACCATAATGCAAATCGGTTTTTATGATACTTCTTGCATCTAAAAAGCGACAATCTTGGTTTTGAGTCGCAAAATACAAAGACACAATTTTGGTAGAAACTAATTCCCCAAAAGCAACTACCCTGTCATAAGTAAGGGGCGGAAATTCCTTCAAAAACAAAATCCCTTGCACAATTTGCCACAACTCTTCCCAATAAGGAGCAAGATGTTCTTCCGCTTTTTTGCAGTCCTCTTCTGAAAATAGGTTTTGTATAATATTCGAGTGAAAATGCTTAATCTTTTGAAATTGTGTCTCAATTTCTGCTTTATGCCCTTTTTCTGCATAATCAGCCAATAATTCTAGCTCGTTAGTTGTCTTATCCATGGCGGAAATGACCACTAATAAAGGAAAATCCGTATGTGCGGAGATAATCTGCGCCACATTTCTCACATTTGCGGCATCTTTCACTGACGCGCCGCCAAATTTCATGACTAACATTTTTTTCAAATAATGGTGTGAATAAAAATCGTACAAAAATACAGTTAATTCCTTACTTTTCCCTTATCTCTTACCCTTTTTCCTGCATAAATGACACAATGACATAACTTTTTGCCCTTTTAGCAGTTTATATGACAAATCGAAATTTGGAATAATTATTGAAAACATTGGGTTTGTATTTTCAAGGGTAAAATAATTTTACTACTTTTGTTCTCGAAAATTGAAAATCTCCCTTTTAATCATAATTTATTGATTATTAGTAAAATAGAAATATCACTATGAGTGAATTTAATGAAAATGAAAAAAGAAAGAATGGGTCGGGTAACGGCAATAACAACATCTATTGGGTGTATGCTGTAATTTTGGCATTTCTTATCTTGCTTACTATCGTATATCGTGAGCCATCTTCTCGCGGAAAAGAAGTTAGAAAGAATGATTTTTATGCGCTGAAAGACTCTTCTTGTATTCAATCGCTTGATTTATATAATGGTAGTACGGGGCGTTTGGAAATTACCTTGAACGAAAAAGGGGTGGACTATGCTTTGCGCATGGGTTGGTTAGAAAAGAAAAACTTAAAAAATAAACCACATCTTCAAATTGAGGTAGGCCCTGCAGATGTTTTTGCACAACACCTTAACGACAAAAATATTCGCTTTGAATGGCATGACGAAATGGATTTTTCTGCTATTTTTAACATTCTGCTACCGATTATTTTGTTGGTCGTGATTTGGTTAATTTTTATGCGCAGAATGAATGGTGCAGGGGGGCAAATTTTCAACATTGGGAAGAGCCGTGCAAATGTCTATGACAAAGAAAATAAAGTATCTGTTACCTTTGATGATGTCGCAGGCATGGAGGAAGGAAAAGAGGAAGTACAAGAAGTTGTGGAATTTTTGAAAAATCCACAAAAATTCACTAAATTAGGAGGACATATCCCTAAAGGTGTATTATTGGTGGGCCCTCCGGGTACAGGTAAAACCTTGCTGGCAAAAGCCGTAGCAGGTGAAGCAAAAGTACCTTTCTTTTCATTGAGTGGATCTGATTTCGTGGAGATGTTTGTAGGGGTAGGAGCTGCAAGGGTGCGCGATTTGTTCAAACAAGCAAAAGAAAAAGCCCCTTGTATTATCTTTATTGATGAGATTGATGCCGTAGGAAGAAGCCGTGGACGTAATAATATGACAGGCTCAAATGATGAGCGTGAAAATACCTTGAATCAATTACTCGTGGAAATGGATGGTTTTGATACCGATTCTGGGGTAATTATCATGGCAGCGACTAACCGTCCTGATGTATTAGATGCCGCTTTGCTTCGTGCAGGTCGTTTTGATAGACAAATTGCGGTTGATAGACCTGACATTAAAGGACGTGAGCAAATTTTCCACGTGCATCTGAAAAAGCTAAAACTTTCTGATGAAGTAAACGCGCTTCGTTTGGCAGAACAAACTCCTGGTTTTGTTGGGGCTGACATTATGAACATTTGTAATGAAGCTGCTTTGATTGCTGCACGTAAAGAGCGTGAAGCAGTGGAAATGAAAGATTTTCAAGACGCAATTGATCGTATTATTGGCGGTTTGGAGAAGAAAAACAAAATCATTTCTCCCAAAGAAAAGAAAATTGTGGCATATCACGAGGCGGGACATGCAGTTACAAGTTGGTTTTTGCAATATGCACATCCTTTGGTAAAAGTTTCTATTGTTCCGCGTGGTGTGGCGGCACTAGGATACGCGCAATATCTTCCAAAAGAGCAATATTTGTATTCTACGCATAAATTTATGGACGAAATGTGTAGTTTGTTGGGTGGTCGTGTGGCGGAGCAAATCATTTTTGGTGATGTAACAACGGGTGCGCAAAATGATTTGGAAAGAGTTACCCGAATGGCCTATGCAATGGTGGCTTTGTATGGTATGAATGAAAAAATTGGAAATGTTTCTTTCCGCGATGATGGCGAATATGGATTTACAAAACCTTATTCCGAAGCTACGGCACAACTCATTGACCAAGAAGTAAAAGGGATTATTGACATGGCTTACCAAAAAACGATGCTATTATTAACTGACAAACGCGCTGAATTAGAGGCAATTGCACAAGAATTGTTGAAAAAAGAAGTCGTTTTTAAAGAAGACTTGCGCCGTTTGATTGGTGACCGCCCTTATGATGAAGATGAAAACGAGATTATTTTAGCTCCGTAAGGATAAGTATCAGTGAACAATTAACAGTAAACAGTTATCAGAAGTAAGGTTTCGATGATCAAGTAAATAAACTTTTGAAATTAGTAACTTATTTTGTTCGCATTACTAAGTATAGTTTAAATTTTATGGTAGAGGTAAAAATGTAATGCTGTACGGGCTGCTTTAGCTGCCCGATAACTTGCAAAAACGGAGTTTTTGCGCTTCTGCGGCAGTTAAAGCAGCCGCTACAGGTTTTAGTGAGCATTACATTCGAAAGACTACCAATTTTATTACCCTACGAATGTCGCAGACATTCGTAGGGTTTTTATTTTGCCCTCGAAGGATTTCTTATGAGCCACTCTGCAAACAACAAATTTGGCACAAAACCTAGCCAAGCTACCAACATATATACGTCCATTGGACGCAGGGCAAAGAAAAATACCAGCGCGTATTTCCATGCACGCAACGTTATCGCCGATAAGGTCAGGGCGAAACTACGTATCATATATTCTTTGTGTGCTTTAATGTTTCTTGCTCTTATCGAAGTGTAGGCTTGATAAGTGGTAAATATCCACAAAATTGCCAAAGTCGTAAAGGCAAGCCGAGAGCTAATGCCACCATTTGCGAACAAAGCCATGATGAAACTCGCGGGTCCTGTAATAAAAAGGACATCAAAAATGTAAATTTTACCAATCCACCGATGTAAAACAGGATACTTCTTTAATAAAGTTGAGGAAAACTGCGTAAAGCCTGCCAATAACACAAACATACTACTGAAAACGTGAACAAAAAACGCAATTCGCCAAGGAATAATATCAATGTATTGTTGTTTGATGTTCAAAAATGCCACATCTAGGCGAATAGGTATATATTGTAAAGTAATTAACAGCAATTTATAGCTAAAAAAAGCGAATAGAATTAAATAAAGTGCGTTTTTAAGGTAAGAAAAATTCATAAGAAACAGTTATCAGTAAACAGTTATCATAATATGTCTGCCATCTGGCTTGTCATTGCGAAAAAACGCAAGTGACCTTAGGAGCGAGCGTTTTTGATGGTTGCTGAGCTTGTCGAAGTAAGTAATCCTACAATGCTTGAACACAATGGGTTTACACTTTGTAGGATTGCTTCGCTACATTCACGAAAAAAAGCTACACTTCGTTTCGCCTTTTTTCGTTCATTTCGCTCGCAATGACAGCCTTTTCGCAAAATGGCAGACATATTGTTATCAAATATCTTTATTTTTCTAGCCTTTTCCAAGTCTTCCATTCACTTTTTGCATCTTTTCGATAACGCAGTTCTCCTGTAAATTGATAAAACTGGTCAAGCGTAGTTGCCATAATTAGTTCATTATTAAGGTTATAAACTTCATGTTTTGCATTTGGCTTTCCTTTTTGATAGGTAATTAAAATTCGCCCAACGTCTTTTGTTTGAAGGTTAAAAAGCTTTTGCTGGTAATTATTAGTCCTTTCATATTCATAACGCAAGGGCTGAAATTGATACAAAGTAGCCTCAAAAGTGGTGGTTTCTTTCCCTTGAAGGTACAAACACCATTCCCCCTCCTTTTTGCCTCCAAGCAAATTACCTTCGTACCTAACTTTGCCATCTAAATAAAAAGTCGTGCATTTCCCATTCAACTGATAAGTTGACTTATCCAACTTTTGGAAAGAGGATAAAGAATCCAACTCCGCTTGCAATAAACCAAAACTACTGACAATCAACTTATTATTATTCATTGGGCGAATCCTGCCACAATCCTCAATCAAGACAGTATCATTATCTGAAAATTGCGCATAGACCAATGCTTTTGTACCAGTCGCTTTTTTTAGTGCATCAGCAAGCCATGAAATGGTATGCAAGTAAATGATTTGGTTCAAAAAAGAAGCACTCCCTTTATACACTTTTTCCACCTTAACAGCATAAAAACCATTTAGTTGGCTTCCCTGCGCCAAATAATCCGCATTAGTACGCGGCTTTTCCTGCTTGGGTGTATAATCTTTTTGCAACGAAACTTCAAAAATATAATCATATCCTTCATATTCCGCTTTGTCCAATGCAAAAGGGTCTGGGCAAGTATGTGCCATTGCAAATGTGCCTAAAATGAGCAAGATAATAAAAAAATATAGCTTTAACATCTTAAAATAAGTAAAAAGTTCGAATAATAATGAATGACTTTATAGAAAGATACATTTTCTTTTAGGCACACAACCCATATTTTTCGTAAATTGCGCCCAAATTGGCGATAAAGCTTACCGTTATTATGACAGATACTGTTTTTTCTCCTATCGTTTATGATAGAAAAGACCTTAGCAACGAGCAGTTGCTGGATTTATACAAGGCGATTTTGTTGCCGCGCTTGATTGAAGATAAGATGTTGATTTTGCTGCGTCAAAGTAAAATTAGCAAATGGTTTTCGGGAATTGGGCAGGAGGCAATTGCCGTAGGTCTCACAAAAGCACTTGATAATGAGGATTATATCCTCCCTTTGCACCGCAATTTAGGAGTGTTTACTTCGCGCAATATGCCGCTAAAAAAGCTCTTTTCGCAATGGCAAGGAAAGGCGACAGGCTATTCTCAAGGGCGCGAGCGTTCTTTTCACTTTGGTTCTCCACAAGACCGCGTGATTGGTATGATTTCTCACTTGGGCGCGATGTTGCCTGTGGCTGATGGCTTAGCATTGGCTTCTAACTTAGATGGAAAACAATACATTGCTGTGCCTTTTTCGGGTGATGGTGGCACAAGTGAAGGCGACTTTCATGAAGCCCTGAATGTGGCTGCGGTTTGGGATTTGCCTGTTTTGTTTATTATCGAAAATAACGGCTATGGACTGTCAACGCCTAGTAATGAACAATTTAGGGCGAAACAGTTAGCGGATAGAGCTATCGGATATGGCATAGAAGGACATATTATTGATGGAAATAACCTCTTGGAAGTGTATCATGCAGTAAAAGAAATTACGGCAAAAATGCGTGAAGACCGCAAGCCTGTGATTTTGGAATGTATGACTTTCAGGATGAGAGGACATGAGGAAGCATCGGGTACGAAGTATGTGCCAAAAGAACTATTTGAGCAGTGGGAAGTAAAAGACCCTGTGAAAAATTATGAAAAATACTTGATTTCCATTGGTTTACTAACCGAAGAACAAGCAATAAACATCAGAAAAGAGCTGAAAGCCTTTGTAAATTCGGAAGTAGAGGCATCTTTTGAAGAGCCTGAACTTGTACCTAATTTAGACAAGGAAATCAACGAAGTATATGCGCCGCTTACTTCTCCTTTGCTTGCAGCAGATTCTTCTGTTACCCAAGAATTGCGCCTAGTTGATGCCTTGAAAGAAGGCTTATACCAAGCGATGCAAGCCCATGATAATCTGATAATTATGGGGCAAGATGTGGCAGAATATGGCGGTGTTTTTAAAATTACAGATGGTTTTATCAATGATTTTGGCAAAGGAAGAGTTCGGAATACGCCTATTTGCGAGTCCGCTATCTTAGGCGCGGCACTTGGCTTGTCTTTGGCAGGAAAAAAAGCGGTGGTAGAAATGCAGTTTGCCGATTTCGTAAGTTGTGGTATCAATCAAATTGCTAATAACCTAGCCAAGAACTATTACAGATGGCAACACGCTGCCGATGTGGTAGTTCGTATGCCTACGGGAGCTGGTGTAGGAGCAGGACCTTTTCATTCGCAAAGTAATGAGTCTTGGTTTACGCACATTGCAGGGCTAAAAGTAGTTTTTCCTGCCACGCCAGAAGATGCGAAGGGCTTACTTGCTGCTTCGATTCTTGACCCAAATCCTGTGATTTTCTTTGAACATAAAGCCTTATATCGTAGTATTTCTGGCAATGTACCTCAAAATTATTATCATATTCCATTAGGAAAGGCGAGAATTGCACGAGAAGGTAGCGATATGACCATTATTACTTATGGTATGGGTGTACATTGGGCATTGGAAATTGCCGAAAAGATGAAAGAGGAGGCTGATATTGAGGTGGTGGATTTGCGTACCTTATTGCCTTGGGACAAAGAAACGGTATTTGCTTCTGTAAAAAATGCGGGTAAATGCTTAGTGTTGTATGAAGATACACACACAGGTGCATTTGGGGCGGAAATTGCGGCTACTATCAGCGAGGAATGTTTCCAATTCCTTGACGCGCCTGTGATTCGCTTAGGTTCTTTGGATACCCCTGTTCCTTTTAACATTACCCTCGAAAAGCAGTTTTTGGCAAATGCAAGATTGGAGGAAAAAGTGAGGGGATTATTGGAGTATTAAGTTGATTCCTAAATAAGATGTATGGCTTTTGATTAGAGCTAGTAAGATTCAGGAAAAATCTTACTAGCTCTTTAACGTTATGGCTCTTTAAAAGATAAAACCTAGCAAGATTTTTCCTGAATCTTGCTAGGTTTATCCACTTGGTTTAGGCTTTTTGTATAGACCTAGTAAGGTGCAGGAAACACCTTACTAGGTCTTTGCTATTATAGCTTTTTTAAAAATAAAACCTAGCAAGATTTTTCCTGAATCTTGCTAGGTTTATCCACTTAGTTTAGGCTTTTTGTATAGACCTAGTAAGGTGCAGGAAACACCTTACTAGGTCTTTTTATAAGTAAGTTATATTCATTACCTATCGTAGCATTTAAACCCTATGCTAAATAATAAATATTAAAAAATAAAGCAATTTTCTACAATATCAAAGCAGTAAACTCTCCATCTATATTTGTACTATTCTCCACATTCAAATAAGTACCTGTACCTAATAAACTTGCTGTTGAAATTAGTAATTTTCCTGATTGAACTACTGTTCCTACATTACTAGGCAAACTTATATCATCATTACTTAGTCCAATTCTTAAAGGTACTGTACCTGTATTTTCAAAGGTAATTTCTGTAGTGGGTATTATTCCTTGAGATTCAATGTTGATAATTTTATTAGCAGGGGCAGCCTCTTTATTACTTCCGTTTTCATTAGAAATTTTACGGCTTATCATTTCTTGACTAAAAAAGTCATCGGTTCTATCTGTTTCTCCTACAAATTGCATCGCAATAAACAATAGATTTTTCATTAATTGAATAGATAATGCTTGACGTGCTTGGGCTGCGTTAGATTTTAAAGTATCAACTTCTCCCATTACTTGAAGTTGTGTATTTCGTGCTGCTAAAAAATCTGTTAATATCGTAGAAAAAGCAGTAACAAATCCTTGTCCTACATTGTTAACATATAAAATTCCTTTGTTTCGCATACGTTCCATCAGCATTTCTGCATTTGCTTTAGAAACTTGATGGTATTCATTTAAACCCATAGGGAAAAATTCTTGATATTCAGGAGAATCTTTCCCAAATTCAGCTCTTACTGTTCCTTCTCTACGACTTACTAAAGCAATAAAATCTGCCAAAATTTTATCTGTAAGCATGGTTTTTCCTTGTTGAGAAGTAAAGGTTTGGTCTTCTTGTTTAATAAATGTATTAAACGTATCATAGAATACTTGTGTATCTTGAATAATTTGAGTGTAAAGTCCTGTAGAATTATTTGCAACCATACGATTCAAATGATCTTCTACAAATTTACGCAAATTATCATCGCTTACTTCGCGTGTATTAAAATGATTTTTGAAAAAGGTACGTAAATCTAACATAGTAATTGAAAATTAAAAATGGATAATGAAAAATGATGATAATTAAGTAGTTATTGAATAAAAAACTAGCTTAAATTTTACAAATAAGCAGGAAGAAAACTTTTAATTAAAATGTAATATCACTTTGACAGTATCAGGATTCTTTAACTTTATCTGTAATTCTCTGCAAACATAAGGAGAAAAATTGAATCTTGCAATCGAAATTACAAAATAGTATAAAAAAAACTTCTATTCTATTTGTAAAGTTACAAATAAGATAGAAGTTTTCTGTGGTGATATGGGTAAGAAATAATACTTCTTACTTTTTTATTAGACCTAGTAAGGTGTTTCCTGCACC
>JBJXHA010000608.1:0-20098 GCA_046160275.1 Bacteroidia bacterium
CTCACCATTTTGATTGCTTTTCTGCCTGTCGATATTTCGTTTCATATTGACATTCTCTTTTTCTAAAAGCCTTGTCTTCTTGAGCAAGGTGTCTATTTTCAATTCTATACTGTCGATTCTTTCTATGCTTTTTTTTAATTTTTTCTCTAAATTATAGTGGTTAAACGCAAATACGCCTATAATAGCCAAAATAAGTATGCCTATTACCAGTTTGTAAAGTCCAGCCTTATCTATGACAGGAGGCTTTTTATCAGGAAAATTGGTTTCCCCAACATTGTAGTCTATTTTATTGTAATCAGCCATATGATTATTGAAATTAATTAGTGATTTTGAAATTGTTTATTGATTATCCCTTTAAAAACAGATGCTGTATTCTTGTATTCCCTCGCACTCACGCATACTACTTTAAAATCGTTAATATTGTTATGTGAACAGAATTTTTTAATTTCGTCAGCAATACTAAAAAAGAAAGATTTTGCGTAATCTTCTATAATAATTTCCTTATCTATTACGCCCAACCTTTGCAAATGTTCTAAAATATCAACTTTATTTATCAACAAGTAAATGCTTTTTAAGTCTTTACTCATGGCAAACTGAAAGACAATCTGTAGTAAAAACTCGTTCATATATTTCTCATGGTCTCTCACTCGCTCTCTCAACACATTATCTGGGTCTTTTGACATTAGCGCATATATTTCATTATCCGTATATTTAACCCCCATGCTATTATAAGCAGGTGCCACATCTACAATGAAAATTAAAGCACTTATACGAGTTTTAAGTTTCAGCTCTTCCAAAAATTGAACGGGTTTTTGTCCCCGATAATCTGCTATTCTAATTCGAACTTTGGAATTATGACCAAGCCCCAATTCCCTGTCAAATTCGTAATAGCTAAAATCTTCCGTAGAAATTAATTCCTCATCTCCTAATGTAAAAGATTTTTGTATCAATGTTGATTTTCCGCTTGTGCTATGTCCATAAATAAAAATATCAATATTTTTACTATTATTTGAAGCAAATAAGCTTCCCAACAAACTTGAGTTATTTCATCCCGTTGTTTTCGTCCTACTTATCCAGACAAAAAACAATATAACACTAAAGAAAATAATTACAATTAACACATCTGTGTATGGTAAATTCATAATCGTATAGAATAAATCACTCATCATTTTTATGTTTAGCAAGTAAATAAGCACCAGCGATGCCAGATAATCCAAAAAAGATAGGGACATTTATTGTCCAATCCCCCACAATAGCATCAAAGCGGAAGAGTAAATTGAATCCAAGACCTTTGATAAAAATTATTATTCCGCCAAATACGGCAAAACTAACTAATATCCATCCAAATAAGGATTTAAGCGTAATACTGTTCATATAAGCAATAATTATGATGTTTAATTTTCGTTTAATATTTCAAAATTTTGTCGCTGATTGTCCAAGTTGATTCGTCATTCGTAAAAATCCCTGCCTTTTCTGCAATTTTTTTTCTAACAATTTTATTTACACACAGTTTGACAAGTCCTACTTTCACGAGTGAACGTTTAGCATTTACGTCAGTGGGAGGTGCGCCTGAGCCTGTGTTTGGGATACCTCCCTTTGGCGTAAATGCCTTGTTGTACGAAGTCCTTGTTTTTTTAAGGGGTTTTGTTTTTTTTGTTCAATTTTTGTATTTTTTTCCCGTTTTAACTTTCTCTTTTGTCCCTCTTTGGCGGCTAAATTACTGCTTTTTATTCGTATTATTTGAAGTTATTTTTATTTCTTTTCCACTTTATATTCCCCTTTTTTGATGTGAATCCATAAGATTACAAGCCACTTTTTTCGGTAGCTTTGCCTAAAGAAGTTATTTACATATAAAACTATTCATTATAACATTATTTTTAACTACTATCTGATACAACTTTTCCAAATATTCGTTTCCCACCTATATACGAATACAGAAAGCTTAATTCCTGTCCACAACTACACTCAAATGGGTCTTTTCCTGACACCTTTTTTTGATTTTTTCTATACCTTTTATACTGTTCTACCTCGCTACTTGATGCCGACAAGTCAGCATTAATATCTTCATTTTCAATATTTTGTGAAAAGAAAAAGCGACTCGGTAAATTCTTGCGAGAAGCATTCGCATAAATCCCACAATAACGAACCAAATGAAAACCTTTGTCAGGTACATGTTGCAATAAATCATCCAAAAAACTTGTCATTCCTTGACGTTTCGTTGCCAAAAATGGCTTCTCTCCACGAGGAGTATTCGCATAATCATTATACGTAAAGGATATTTCAAAATTAGAAATAGCTGAAATTTTATATTCACTAATACACGCCCGTTTTGTGTAACGACCAACATAACCCACCACTTGCCCAACGTCCCAAAGACCCTTTTCCACACCCACTATCCAACTTTTCTGCGACAACAAACTCAATCGAGAATTCAACTTCGACAACGTCAGAATCTCCCCTCCTTCGCCCGCCATTTTCCCTGCCGCACAACGTTCACGCAAAATTTTACTCAACCGAATACGAAACTGATTTCCCAAATGTTGATGTGAACATAAGTAATTCGTATTCAAGGATTTAAGTGCTTTTTCCCCACTTGCCCCATCTTCCCCAATTCCCCCGCAACTCACAATGCAGTGAATATGAGGGTGATATTTCAAGTCGCTACCCGCAGTGTGTAGCACCATCACTACCCCACATTTGACACCGTGTTTTGCCTTAAACCACGACTGCAAGACCCCGTTAACAGCTTGAAACATGCAATCATAAAACACTGACTCACAACACTTTGACAAAAAACGCAAGCCCTTCGGAAGCGTAAATGTGATGTGACTATGTGCCAAATTTAGCAACCTTCCACGCAACGATTCGCCCCAACGATACGTTTCTACAATCCCACAAGTCGCGCACCAACGATGCTTGCAACTCCGCCACATTTCATGCCGACTGCCACAACTTTTGCAGCCAAAAACCACACGTCCCAGACTCTCTGTTCGGCAATAAAGAGACATATTTACCGCTCGATAATGCTTCGACTCCAAAAACAATTTTCGCTCAATATCATACCTATACCCCTCAAAATGAGGTAGATACACATCTTGCGCTAGGCTATATTTTTGAACAAAAGTGCTTTTAGAACACATAGCTTTTTTTTCCCAAACTTAGTTAGTTCCGCCCAATTTTACAAATTATATTTGCCTTTTTTTACGAAGTTTCGTACAACTCCCGTATTGCCGCATCATTCCCAAACCTGCGGCAATATCTCAATAGTCTGTACCTTTTTCTATCCCCTCAACTGCGGCAATCTGCAATAGTCGGCAACTTTCTGATAGGAAAAGAGGCGAAAAATGAGTTGAGAGAGAATATAAAAGAACAGCATACCGCAAAAGTAAAAACTGTTTTCATATTTTGCAAATACTATTTACACTTTTTTCACAAAAGGAAGTGTTGGAATTTACCAAAAATAGAAATTTCAAAAGAAGATAACATTTAGGCTATTTATTTATGAACATATACGGCAATGCATATATCACATAATTGCTTCATAAATAAGCACTTACTAAAAATCAGTTTAGGTAAATATTTTCACTCAAACTGTTGATAATAACTAAGTTAAAATCATTATCAATTATCAATTATCAATTATCAATTTACTTTTTCCGTACTACCATGATTTCTTGGCTCGAAAATTCCATCCAAGCAAAGTCATATACATAGTGATATTGCTTGCCTTGTTTGTTGAGGTAAATTCCCGTAATATAGAAGAAATTAAAGCCTTTTTGGGCTAAATCCTGCCGCATAAACATTTTGCGGTCGATTTCGCCCATAAGTTCTACTAAAATCGCGCGATTTTTATGAAGAATCGCGTCTATTGGTGCCGTAAAAGGCTGATGTTCACTGCGTGTTTGCGAATGATAGTCGTTTTTGCAACTAATCGAACAAAATTTCTTGTCAGAACGACCATGTATTTCCTTCTCACAGAGTAAGCATTTTTTCTCTTTTGTTTTCATTTTTATAACAAAATAAAGGTATATTAACCGTTACAACCAATACTAACCGTTAAAAACGGATACAAACGCTACAATCGTTAATTAAACGACTAAATTACTAATACCTTCATTCATAAGCAAATATTTTCTACTTTTGTAGTGAAATTTTAATAAAATACAAGATGAAAATACTTATTTATCCCTTTTCATATAAAGGTGAAACAAGAATAAAAGTGGTTTTACCCACCTTCTTGCCTCAAATTCAAAAAGTAAATGGCGCTAAGTGGTCTAATACCGAGCATTGCTGGCATATACCTTATATAAAAGACGCATGGCTCAACTTCAAAGAAGTTTTTCAAGGTTTTGAAATTCAACAAGGACAAGAAGGGCTAGAAATGAGAATAAAAACTGAAGTAAAAGCAGAGGTTACAATAGAAGAGGAAATACCCAAGGAAATAACACAAACAGCGACAAAAACGAAAGCGTTTGTTGAAGTGTCAAAGCATACGCAAAAATCGAATGTGTTAAACTTGAAACTTCCCTCAAATTATCAGAATTACTTGGAAAAGGTAAAAAACATTCATGGGAGAAGGTTTAACATGGAAACAAAACTGTGGGAAATTCCTTATACTCAGCTTAGTATTCGCTTTTTAACTGCTCATTTTTCGGGAGAGTTAGTCTATCTTTTTACATTAGATACAAATATTCCCGAAGGGAATCGGATGTACAAAAAAATGCAAGAAGAGGAAAAAAATAATTTCCTCCCTGCAAAATATGAAGAGGAGGTTACAAAAATGGAAGAGCAAATGCGTTTGCGGAGAATGAGTTATAAAACGGTAAAAACGTACAAAAATACTTTTAGGTATTTTTTGAAATATTACGATTCAGTTTTACCATCTGAGATTACAGAGCAGCAAATTCGGGATTATTTAGGAGTAAGAATTAAGGAGGGAATTTCTGAATCCTATCAAAATCAAATCATTAATGCCATAAAATTTTATTATGAGCAGGTATTGAGGCAGGAAAAGAAGACCTACGCCCTGCCGCGCCCAATTCAGCCAGAAAAATTGCCAAACGTACTTAGTCAAGAGGAGGTCGGAAAATTGTTGAACGCAATTGATAACCCTAAGCATAAGTGTATGATAATGCTGATATATTCCGCAGGTTTGCGTTTGAGCGAACTCATCAATCTTCGCATCGCAGATATTCAGGTATCAAGAATGGAAATCTTCGTGAAAGGCGGTAAGGGCAAAAAAGACCGTATCACCATATTATCGGAAAAAATTTTGAGCCTTATCAAATCTTATATTGAATTGTATCACCCTGTGGATTTTTTGTTTGAAGGAATTTATGGGGGAATTTATTCTGCGCGAAGTGTTCAGGCTGTTTTTACCGAAGCAAAAGAGAAATCGGGTATAAACCCTTATGCAACAGTCCATACTTTACGCCACAGTTTTGCCACGCATTTATTAGAGGCAGGTATTTCGCTTACTGTCATTCAGCAATTATTAGGGCATCATTCTATCAAAACGACTGAAATTTATACACATATTACGAATAACCTACGTAAACAAGTAAAAAGTCCATTGGATAGTTTAGTTTTTTTATAGCATACTTAGCAACTGTTTGAGTTAATCAAAGCGGCTGTACCAAAAGACTAATTCACAAAAAAAGTTGTTTGTTTTGACTGCTTTTTTATTATGTTCTACATAAAAAAGTTCGGAACTCATTGATGAGTTCCGAACTTTTTAGGCAGCTTCTTTTATTTTCAGAGGAGTTACTTAGTTGAAAATAAAAACCTACGAATTAAACCCCTACCCTTACTTTAATGATGTGTACTCCTTTTTTCATTTTCATGGTATAAACACCTGGAGGTAGGGTTGCCATGTTGACTGATTTAGGATTGGGAGGAGTAGCGACTACGCGCCCAGAGGCTTCCGAAATGATTTCTATTGAATCGGCATTGGCTGAAAACTTCTTTTTGGTATATTCGTAGGCAATGAGTGCCTCTCTGTCTGTCAAGTTTGAAGTTTCTAAAATGCCTGTTGCCGCTAGATTTCCGTTTTGCCAAATATTTTTGCGTGCCGTATGATTCAACGCAGCGACCATTCTGCGCGTTTGCTCATTGGTAAACATTTTATAACATTCTGCATTGTAATCCATGTAGTTTTCGTAATTAATCAGATTACCACAACGAGAGGTTTTTGCCCCACAACCTGCCGCCGCTACATCTGTTGGTGGCGTATCATTGACCCTATCGCCATCTGTACATGAGCCTTCGGCAAAGGTATGGCGCAAATTGAGCCAATGCCCACACTCATGCGTAAATACGGATTGAAATTCCTCATCTGCAATAGAAGAACCTATATTCCCTAAGTAAACATAATTGAACACAATGCGAGCAACGTTTCTTTTGTTCATATCTGTATCAGGATACCAAGAAACCCCCGAATTATTGGTAACACCATCTCCATATAAATCCTCCATTAAATATACATTCATATAGCGATTATTGTCCCAAGCAAGGGTTGCAATTTCATCTTCATACGCGACTGAGCCATATCCTGAGCGTTTTTCATAATAAGCAACTCCCGTAGTGGGCTTGCCACTAGGATCTTTTTGGGCAAGTACAAACTTAATATTTACTTTGCCTGTAATATCGGCAAAGGCAGGATTTACAGAGCCAATATCCGCATTAAGTGCATTAAAATCTTCGTTTGCCTTGTCTAATGCCGACTGACATTGCGCAATAGGCACATCTTTTTCCCCTTCAGAAGAAAGCACATGAAAAACCACAGGAATATAGTAGGTTTGTTCCATTGCCTTTATCATCAGAACGTCATTGCTCATAAATTCTTGGCTAAACTTTTCAACCTCATCCATGCTTCGACTCACTAAAGCAGGCGCATTATAGTAATTATTTACAATTTCATCATTTCCACAACGCACTTTCAGCGGCTCAAGCGAGCGAGTACGCGCCCTTGGCAAGATTTTTATCCCCGTATGCGGCAGGCGTTTGGGCGTATTTACGCGATTGCTATTTACCGCAGAAGGAGCCGTAGGTTGCGTAATAGAAGGAAGCGTTCTTGTGGGGGAAGAAGGTTGAGTACTTGAAGGAATGCTTGGTTTTTTGGCAGTCTTTACAGTATCTTTTTGCCCTACACAAGCCGTTAAACAACACAAGCTCAACGCGCTTAATACAAACCATTGTTTCATAAAATACAATAATAAAATAAATAGAAAGGTGGATGTTTTGTACAAAATACTTGAATATATACATTTTTGACTTTGCAAATATAAATGAAAAAAGGTGTTATTACAAGTTTCTTTCTTATGTTCACAAAGCAGTCTATCACAAATCGTAAAAACGACAAAAGTTTCAGATAATTTATATTTATAACAATTTTCATGCAAGAATATTTTTTTTACCTTTGCAAAAAAATGCCCAATGAAATATATTTTACTATTTTTATGCTTTTTCCCATTAACTGTTGTAAGCCAAAACCTCTTACTTTGGAATGGAGAGGATAGTACAGATGCGAATTGTACCTATGATTGGGCGGCTCGCGTAAATAACAATGCCTTTGCGGGAAATTATTGTTTTAAAGGGAACCCTGATTATTGGCACGCGCCAGGGCTTCGCCTCAACTGCCGCAATACTTGGCGGGCAAATTTACATGATTACGATGAATTATGGTTATATGCAAAGAGTTCAGTAGCAAATAAGCCTATTCGAATTGGTTTTTATAGCTGGCCTAATGTGAGCAAAGGCGTGAATGTTGATCCTTATATTGTAGGCGGTGGTGGCATTACTACGAGTTATAAATTAATCAAAATCCCCTTAGATTCCTTCAAAACAGCACAATACACACTTGGCAGCATCGAAATTCTGTATTTTGGAGCTTCGATTCCCCCTTCCCCTACTTATAATATTTATGTTGATGAAATTTGGGCGATGGATTTGAAGCCTACTTTTATTAAAAATCACCAAATTTTATCCCATAACAGCCTTCGCCTACAAATTGCCCATCGCTATGATACCACTGATGTAAAAAACCTTACGCATTATCAATTGAGTAGCAATAGTGACAGTGATTTTTTTATTCCCCAAAATGCCACAAAGGTCGGTATGCATTACTATGTAGAAGATTATGACCCCGCCGACCATTACAACAATCCAATTCCCAAGCTAAATCATTATTTATATCCTATTTTTGGGGCAAGTATGAAAAATGGGCATACTTATACACTGACCGTTACCAATGTAAAAGATGCCGCAAATAATGATTTCCCTGTCCCTCAAACTTTTACCTTTACCTACCAAGATGCGCAATATATCAATGGAACGGTGAAGGCGAATCACGTAGGATATACACCAAATTCTGAAAAATATGGCTACATTGGCAACTGGCTTGGAAGTGCGAGTGCGATGGAAATTGACCACCTAACGCCTCCTACTTTTGAAATTAGGAATGCCAATACGCACGCGGTAGTTTATACAGGCACTTCGCAACTTCGACAATCTTTGGCAAATTGTAGTTGTGGCGCAAATGACCCTAACTATGATTTGAGGTGGAGCGGAGAAAAAGTGTTTAGTTGCGATTTTTCTTCCCTCACAACTGCGGGAAAATATTACCTTTATGCCCCAAAATATGGGCGTTCATATCCTTTCAAAATTGATACAACCGTTTATGATTCAGTATTTTATCATTGTATGCGCGGTTTGTATTATCAACGTTGTGGCATGGATTTAGTTCCCCCTTTTGCCGATGCTCGCTTTCAACACACGGCTTGTCATACCCCCGATGCCACTACACATCACACCGATAGTCTTTCTAATTTGTATAACAATGAACCCCTTAACACCGTAGTTCCGATGCCGCATGGCTGGCATGATGCAGGCGATTATGGAAAATATATTCCCTCCGCTACCCAAGCACTACACGATTTATTTACGGCTTATGAAATGTTTCCGCAAAAATTTGATGATTCATTCCTTGATTTGCCCGAAAGTGGAAACGGTGTGCCTGATATTTTAGATGAAATTAAGTGGGAAATAGATTGGATAAGAGAGATGCAAACGCCAGATGGGGGGGTATATTTCAAAGTAACTACTACAAACTGGCCTACGGGTATGCCACAAAATGACCTTGCAACGCGTTGGATCGCTGAGAAAACCACCTTTTCTACGGCACATTTTTGCGCTTTGATGGCTGCCTCAGCCCGTAATTTTCAGCCTTATTTTCCCATCTATGCAGATACTTGTTTGGCAAAAGCTAGGCGCGCATGGGATTTTTTGGTGGCGCATCCTACGCCCGAACCTCCAAATGGCTACGATAATCGTCCGGGAATTGGAGGCGGAGAATACAGCGATCCTTTGGGAGATGTTGATGAAAGAGCGTGGGCGGCAGCAGAGTTGTATAAAACCACGGGCGAGGCGCAATATCATACGGCTTTTGTTTTTTATTGGACACAAAATAACCCCAATTTTGGTTGGAATAATTTTCAACATCACCAATTAAAAGCATCGTGGGCGTATTGTACTACCACTTTTCCTACCAACCCTACTTATGTAAATGCGTATAAAACAAGCCTTTATAATGGCGTAGTAAATTACACGATACCTCGTTTAAATCAATCAGCCTATCGCTGTTCTTATCGCTCGGAGGTAATTCCGTGGATTGCATGGGGTTCTTGGGCGCACTCTTCGATATATGCGTGGATAATGATTACGGCGAATTATCTTTGCAATACCAATAGTTTGACAAAGGCAAGGGTTAATTTTGATGTGCAACTTGGCAATAATCCACAAAATCGTTCTTATATCACAGGCATTGGCTTTGATTATCCGATGGATCCCTTGCATCATCCTTCACAAGCTGATGGACAAGTAGAGCCAGTACCAGGTCTTCCTGTTTTCGGTCCGCATGATTATTTGGGTTATTTAGGATATGGTGGAGCGACTCAAAACCCCAAAAATCTCTATCCCAAAGGGAATGGAAGTTGTATGCCCTACCCTACCCTCCGCCGCTACTATGATGTGTTTGAAAATGTAGCAATGAGCGAATTTGGGGTAGAAGCAATGGTAAAAATATCGGTTTCGCTTGCCCGTTTTACTTCTATGCAAACGGTTACGCCACTTCCTGTAAGTTATTTGTCTATCGCAGGTAAATATCAAGAGAAAAAAGTGTGGATTACTTGGCAAACGGGCGAGGAATTGCAAAATGCAGGTTTTTGGGTGGAGCGAGTCAATGAAAAAGGGGAATTAGTTCCTTTGGGATTTGTTGAAAAGCAAGCAAGTGGTTTTTATCAATTTCCCACAGAAGCCTATCAATTTGGAGAAAATCATTACCGTTTAAAGCAAATAGATATTAATGGACAATTTGCTTATTCTGAAGATATTAAGGTGATTGTTCCCTTTGAAATGTCGAGTTTTCAACTTACCCATATTTATCCCAACCCTGCCAAAGAACAGTTATTTATTTCGCTGCAAATGGGAACAAGTCAAAGCCTCCGTATAGAAATGATGGATATGATGGGAAAAGTGGTAAGAAAACAAAGAACCGAATTACTATCAATTGGTGCGCAAACGCTTTCTCTCCCCTTAGAACATCTTGAAAAGGGAATTTATGTAATAAAAATCACAGCAAAAGATGGAACTGAAGTAATGAAAAAAGTGGTGATAGGTGATTAGCTAAGATAGTGAGAGTAATTAAAAGTTCGGAACGCTTTGTGGCATTCCGAACTTTTTAATTACCTATATTTATTAATGCGCTTTTGTAGCGGCTGCTTTAGCTGCCGTATCAGCGCAAAAACGAAGTTTTTGCCAATGGAGGGCAGCTGAAGCAGCCCGTACAACAAGCGTTTTTAAGTGTAATTAATTTAGTGAAATTAATCAATATTAAGCACAAGTGAGTAAAAAACGAAGAAAACAATACGTACTTAAATCACTGATAATCAATCACTTAATAACAATATTATTCACTATTCATTTTTCACTATTCACTCCCTATTAATGTCCGCCTTCAATTGCTTTATCAAAGTCAATGCCTTGTTTTTGAAGCACTTGACGAGAATAGTAACCATAAAAAGCAAGGTAAGCGAAGCAAACAACGGTAATCCAATACGAATTATGAATCCCAATACCTGCCATATCTGCTAATTTTCCTTGAATCGGAGGAATAACGCCACCACCTAATATCATCATAATCAAGAAAGAAGAACCTTGACTGGTATAATTTCCTAAGCCTGCAACCGCCAAAGAGAAAATACAAGGCCACATAATTGAGCAGAACAAACCGCCACTCAAAAATGCATACAAAGAAATCGTTCCTGTTGTAAATAAACCGATTAGCATGGCAACCACCGCCATAATGCCAAAGGTCATCAAAGTACGCGCGGGTTTTTCTTGTCCATAAAAGAAGCCCGCAATTTGAATGAATACACAGATAATATAAGGATATAAATTACTTACATCTGTCCCTCTAAACGCATTTGCCCCTAACACAAAGCCAAACGCCAAAAGTGGCACGATAACCGTCAGTAAGTTGCGCATTTGTTTCGAAAAGTTAAACGCGCCAATCGAGCCCGTCCATCTTCCTACCATCAAACTGCCCCAATACATTGAAATATAAGGTCCTAGCTCTGCATCGCTAATGCTCCCATATTCAGGCAGTTGCAATAAAGCGCCCATGTTACTTTGCACCGAAACCTCTACCCCTACATAGGTGAAAATACCTAACATTCCCAGCACAAGTTGCGTGTATTGCATCGCGCCCCAGCCTTCGCTTTCAGCAACAGCAGCATCTCTTTGCGTATTTTTTGTTCCAATATTCTCAATCATTGCATCAAGATTTGCACGCGCTTGTTGGGCTGAGTTCAAAGAATAAAGCAATAAACCAATCAAACTAAACAAAACTACTAGCAACAAAACCAAAGCATTAATTTGAGTAGTCAAGCCTAATACAATGCAGATTGCCAAAATAGCGGTAAAGGCAAGAATTACCCTAGTGGCTTTTCCTGCTTTTTTCGTGCTGTCCTCGCCTGTTACCGAAGGCATTTTGGAGAACCAAAGAAAAGCTGCAATTCCGCCAAAAACGACCATCAAAATAATGTAGAGAATGTTAATAGAGCCCACGTCTGCATTTTTTACTGCCGATTCTACCTCGCTGTTTTTAAAAGTACCAAACAATAACAAACTTACCAAAATAGGACCTACTGTCGTACCAATCGAATTAACACTACCCGTTAAATTTAAGCGATGCGAACCTGTTTCGGGCGCGCCTAAGGCAAGTACAAAAGGTTGTGCGGCTGTTTGTTGCAAAGAAAAACCCAAAGCAATGATAAACAATGCCCCTAAAATTGCCGCAAATGAACCCATATTTACCGCAGGAATCATCAAAGCTGCACCCAATACCGAAATCAACAAGCCATAAATAATGCCTTTTTTGTAGCCAATTCGATTCAATAAATCAATCCCCATAAATTCAGAAGAAAGGAAAAGAATCAGCGAACCAATAAAATACGCGCCATAAAAGGCAGAATCTACCAACTGCGATTGAAATTGACTGAGTTGAAAATGTGACTTGCAAAAAGGGATAAAAATCCCATTTGAGGCAGCCAAGAAGCCCCAAAAGAAAAACACAATCGTTAAATTTGCGAGTTGTGTGTTGTTATTGTTTGTATTCATAAAAGGAAGATAATGTGCTGAAAAATTACTTGCGCAAATAAGGGAATTTTTTAGCAGAAAAATACAAGTTGCGTCAAATTTTTCTTAGGACTTGCTTAGTTTTTTGTAATTTTGCTTAGGTTTCCATCAATAACCGTTATTATTGTATGTTATTTTCTCCTATTCTCCCACCGCTTGCCGAAAGAATGCGCCCCAAACAATTGCAAGATGTTGTGGGGCAGTCGCATTTATTGGCAGAAAATAGCCCTTTTCTAAAAACTTTAGCCAATCAGCAAGTGCCCTCTATGATTTTTTGGGGACCACCAGGCGTAGGGAAAACAACTTTGGCTAACCTCATAGCAAACAATGCTAACCGACCTTTTAAAATGTTGAGCGCGATTCAGGCGGGCGTAAAAGATATTCGAGAAGTAATTGCTTATGCAGAACTTCATGCAGGAACGATTTTATTCATTGATGAGATTCACCGTTTTAATAAATCACAACAAGATGCGCTGCTAGGTGCAGTTGAAAAAGGCTTGCTTACCTTGATTGGTGCGACCACCGAAAACCCCTCTTTTGAGGTAAATGCCGCCTTGTTATCGAGAATGCAGGTTTTTCTTTTATATCCGCTTACGCCCCAAGAAATTAGCGTTTTATTGGAGAAAGCAATTCAAGAAGATGAGGTATTGAAACAAAAGCAAATTGAATTGCAAGAAACGGCAGCCTTGTATCAATTAGGAGGAGGAGATGCGCGTAAAAGCCTGACTTTGTTGGAGTTAACGATAAATAGTCAAGGAGAAAAAGTAATCATTACTGACGATTTTGTGATGAAAGTGGCGCAAAAAAACATTGCTATTTATGATAAGTCGGGCGAGCAACATTATGACATTATTTCGGCTTTTATCAAATCTATTCGTGGCGGAGAACCTAATGCAGCAGTGTATTGGCTGGCGCGAATGTTGGCAGGAGGCGAAGATGTGAAATTTATTGCGCGGAGGCTGATTATTTTGGCATCGGAAGATATTGGAAATGCAAATCCCAATGCTTTGTTATTGGCAAATGCGGCTTTTCAGTCGGTAAATGTGATTGGAATGCCCGAAGCGCGCATTATTTTGTCGCAAATCACCACTTATTTGGCTACTTCTGAAAAAAGCAATGCAAGTTATGAGGCAATTAATGAGGCACTTAATTATGTTGAAACAACGCCTCCTTTTCCCGTTCCGCTTCATCTTCGCAATTCTCCCACAAAATTGATGAAAAACTTGGGCTACGGCAAAGAGTATAAATATTCGCACGCCTACGAAGGAAACGAAGGCAATCAGCTATATTTACCCAATGAAATCGCAGGCAAAATTTTTTATCGCCCCAAAGAAATTGGTTCGGAAAAGAAAATTCGACTTTTTGTGAAAGAGAAATGGGGATATTAGGAAGTGAATAATTAAAAGTGAATAGTGAATAATATTATTAATTAAAACACTTATAATCAATCACTTAAACGCAAATCACTTTTTTTCCCACTCGTGCTTAAATAAAAAAACGTTCTTGTACCCAACAAGTGAGCACAAGAACATTGAGATAAAGGCGGATATTATTCTTTTATAAACTTAAACGTTTCTTTTCCAAGATGAAGAAAATAAATACCTTTGGGCAGATGCGAAATGTCAAGATACTTTTGGGTAGTCAAGTCACCTGAGCTTAAAGTTTGCCCTACGTGACTGATAATACTGAAGTTCAACACTTTACCTCCATTGTAATCCACATACAATTTATCATGTGCAGGATTTGGATAAACAGAAATAGGCAAAAAATTTGTATTTTTCAGCAAAATAGTAGCAGAGTATTTATACTGCCCATCAATATCCACTTGTTTCAAGCGATAATAATTTTCTTCTTTTAGGCGCGTTTCATCTTCCCATTGATAAAATTGAGGTGCTTGACTGTCTCCTATACCCTTTACACGCCCAAGCGTTTTGAAATTAGAACCATCAACACTACGCTCAATGTCAAAATAATCGTTATTGGTTTCACTAAGCGTAGCCCATTGCAACAAAGCGTTATTTTTTTCATTTAGATTGGCATGAAAATACATAAACTCCACAGGAAATAGACTGCTAGGCGTAAAGGTATGCCCTTCTATTTCACCATTCACGAGGTCTTTGTCAAAATCAGTAGCCGTCAAAGGAGTCAGAGATGCAATTAGGCGGATATATGCTGTAGAAGTTGCTTGGTTGAAACTTGCAGGAACATTTACGTTGATGTCCATCGTTACGGGAGAAGCTGTTACGCCACTAGCGGTATAAAAATCTTCTAATGTTCCATCTTGATCCCAGTCAATCCACATACCTACATAAACGGTTGTACCTGCGTTTACTGCATTTCCCGTAACACGAATGGTCGCAGTGCTACCTGGCGCGCCAGGATTAACAATGAGAAAACCGTCTTCATCATCGCCATTTGTATCATCAGATAAGGCAGCACCATTTCCCCAACTATCGTTTTCGTTATCAATCACAGAGCCTAACCAAACACCATTGTCAGATTTGCCATCTTCATTTGTATCTGTATAAAAAGCAAAAATTGCAGGGTAAATGTTGCTGGATAAATCACAATAATCAAATTTTGTACAAAAATTTGCGTTAGGCGTTCCACCTGCCATTGCTGTCGCTTGCGTAAGATAAGGTCCTTTAAAAATCACCTCGCAGGTATGAATATCTACTGTTCCTACTGAAGAACAAGGCACATAATTTGGGTCATCTGGATCCATAAATACGCGCAAATAATAAAAGTCTTTTTGCCCAAAAACAGGTCCATTTAAGCCCTGATATACTTTACGAAATCCACCACCATAGGGAGCTGTTCCGCCTAAACTTTCGCAACTGCTTGATCCAATTTCTCCGCCCACATAATTGTACACGCCACCTGCCGTTACTTGATAATCCACAGGAATACTTGCAACCATGCTTGCGCCAGACTCTAGCGGGCGAGAAGTACAAGGGTGGTCATAGTCATCTTCGCCCCCTACATTCGCACTCGTTTCTGTCAAATATTGTGAACGCAATTCAAAATCAAGTACTTGGTCAAAACCTCTTACTTCTACCACCCAATACATATTAGAAGCCGTTAGCGGTGGTAAGTCTATTTTGTACCATTCTTCGCACAAAGATTCGGTTTGGTTTTCGGGCGTACCTCCACAAGAACCACATAATTTAGCAGAAACATCGTTGATAAAAGAGCCACAAGTCCAAGGGGTATAATTGCCTTCTGCGTTGATTTCTATTTTATAAAGGACATCTGTCGTTTCAGGTTGCGCGTGTCTTAAACGTATCATGTAAATAGCACCTGGCTCTAGGTTTCCAAATTTCCCCCATTTCCTATCCCCTACTCCCGATGCAATATACGTTTCGGCTCCACTTGCTTTGGTTGTCCCTCCCGCCAAATACAAATCCATCGTAATCGCTTGTCCACTCACATTTTCCAAAAATACACTTACCCAACTTTTGTTAATGTTAAACCATGTATCATTTCCATTGGCAGGCGAAGGAGCCACAAAGGTAAACCACACATCAGGCTGCCCAAAAAGAAACTCATCGTCTGCACCTTTTGCTGAATAGGTAGGCAATGCTGAATAATCTGGGCAATTCTTCACCGCTAAAGGATAAGCAGAAGTGCGCGTATCATTACAAGGTCTAACTACACCGTTATCTACTTTTATCGTAAAAGGATAGTCAAAATCAGTATTGACGTTACTCGGTTTTACTCGAAGCAAATAATTTTGCCCTTGCGTCAAACCTGTTGCTGTCCAAGCTGTACCAGCTCCATCTAATACACCACTACAAGTCATTAAATTTGCATCACCACAATCAGAATAAACATATAGTATGGCATCTTTAAAGGCATTGGCAGGACTGGCAGTATAAGTAAGTTTCATATCACTAATTACCGTGGACTGCGTAAGTCCCAAGGTTGCACATTGATTGGTAGGCACATAAAAGGTGAACCATACATCTCTGTCATTCGTTTCGGTTATTGCTGCATTATTTACACTATTACAAGTGGCACTGCTGATGCTACTATTACAATCGGTCGCATTGGCAAAAGTCCCAGTAATGGTCTCCCCGTTTAATACATGCCAAGCACTATAAGAGTGGGCAGCATTGCCTGTTCCTGTATTTTTAGGTCCATTTCCATCCCAAATATTCACACAATCATTATTGAAAGGACCCACAGCGCTAGGAGTTACAGTAATGGAAGGGCTTGCAGGTGTACCTGCTGTTTGCACAATACGTAATAAATAGCCGCCATCGGCAGATCCATGCAATTCATCTAGACAAGTTAGTTTTACCGTAGTTGTTCCTGCTGATACATTAGTTTGAGAGAGAAAGTTGCTTGCTAAATTGGTACAGTTGTTACTGCTCAATCCATTTCCTTTGTATAAATAAAAACTTAAACTTTGCCCTGTAGTAAGCCCAGATATAGCTACATCTGCCGAGGTAGAGTAAACCACAGCACCACTGTTATTTCCAGAAAGAGGGCTAAATTGATACCAAAGGTCATTTCCTGTATTGCTCGGAGAAGCTGTAGAAGGTGTTGCATAGTTGAAATTTACAGTTTGTGCCGTAGTAATAGCAAAACCGGGCAATACATTTTGAAACCATTCGCAAGAATTGTTTGCCATTACTGCTTTTGCAGAAACGGTTACACTCCCTACTGTTCCAATGGGAATAATTTGTATCCTTCGAAACTGGCCTTGCGTAGATTCTAGTGAATTAAACGTAGTGGTATAAGTACTTCCTGAAAAAGTAAGCTCTTCGCAGTACGAAACATCAGTTGTCGCAGGATTCGAACCACAACCGTAGATAGTACTATATACAACAATTCTTACCTGCTGTCCTGCAACACCTGAAATATTAAACTCTGTCAAAAACTTGGTTGTAGTTGGGGTAGCCGTAGGATAATTCACACGATACCATAAATCTTTTGCGGCAGTTTTGGTAGAAACGGGGCAACTATTCCACTCATCTGTTCCTTCAGATAAAGCGGCAGTATGATTTCCAGTATGCGCTACACCACTATTATTTGTCGTAATGTTAATAGCGTTATTGCAAGCATCGTTTTGTTGAGGGGCTTGTGCTTCTATCGTGAAATTGCTAGGATGTGGTACCGCGCTGCACGTAGCAGCCGAAGAAGTGGTAGAAGCTACTGCACCCATAACGCGAACATAATATGTCTCACCCGCAGTTAATGATAAAATCGTTTGGCTGTTTTTTGTGCTAGAAAAGAAAGAACCACCATAAGAAGCCGTACTATTGGTAGGACTCGCAGAAATAATAGCATCTGTAACCGCAAAGGTACTATTACTTGCGCCTGGGTTTCCAGTATAAAGGCAAAAAGCAAGGTAATCACTCGCTCCTAAACCCGTTACCAACAGCGTCATTCGAGTAGTTCCCGTAGGTAACACCACTTTGTACCATAAATCAACAAAATCCGTTCTGTTTATCTGAGTTGTTGTACCTGAAGTACAAGCTGCATTTGTGTATTGGCAATGATACAAGGTATTATCAGCAAAAACTGTAACGCCACCTCTATACATATAAGGACCAAAAGTACAACCACTTTCTTTGGTTGCTGTGGCTAAATTTCCCGTAGTGGGATTAAACAGAATGTCGGGTGCCGACAAGCTAAAAGCATCGCTTCCTTGTGCATGCACCGCAACATTCATTATTAGTAGTAGGAGTAAGAACAATTTTTGCAAGTAAGTTTTTTTTTCCATTTCTTGAATAGATTGAGGCATTTGAAAATAGTAGCTCAATAAAGCCTTATAAAGATGAGCGGCAAAAATCACTACAATTTTGTAGAGATACAATTTTAGCTTGTATAGATTCAAGAATTGGGACAAATTGCGAGAAAAAGAAAAAATTAAATCATTAATAATCAAACACTTAGCTATTTTCTTTTTTAAATTGGGAAGGAGTCACGCCTGTAGCTTTTTTGAAAGAAGTAATGAAAACAGAACGCGATTTGAAGCCTGATAACTGGGCAATTGTTTCTAAAGTATAGACATCAGCTTGAGAAGTAGCGAGTAATCGAATGGACTCTTCGATACGAAACTCATTTACATAAGTCGTGAAATTTTTCTGAAAAATAAGGTTAATCGCGTTAGAAACGTACTTGGTATTTGACCCTACTAATAAAGCCACTTTTGCCAAAGACAAATCTGTATCCAAATACATTTTGTTTACCTCCATCGCCATTTGAATTTTTTCACTCAAAAGCGTTAAGGCTTCCTGGTCATCTTCTATTTCCGTTTCTAATTTATCTGCGTTAATTTCTTTCACTAATATAGGGGCAATTTCAGGTAAAATCCTCTCGCTATGCACTTCGGTTTCTTGCGCTTTTATTGGTGCTACTTCGACAGTAGGCAAATAAACAAGGGGTTGAGTTAAGACTTTTGTTAAAGAAAGCTGAATTCGATGATATTCTCGCTCTTGTTGAAAGGCAAAATAAGTGGAAAAAAGCAGATATACGAATAAAGAAAGCCCAAACATCATTTTGTCTATGCTTTCGATAGCTTGAATTACATAAATAGAAACGACAAATAAAACAAAACCCGCAATAAAACCTTGTATCCATTTTAGGCTTACCCCTTCTTCAAAAGAGTACAAATTACCCACCTTTTTGCGGTAGTGAAAATATTCTTTTATCGCAAATGGCACATAAAAACAGATTTGAATCAAAAAAACAAAATACAAAGCAAAGACATTGCTAACAGTCATAATGTCTTCGACATAGGGGTAAGCAACGTGCGTTTTTTCTGCTTTTTGAAAATAAAGAAAAGAAAACACATTGATAATCAACAAAATAATAGAGGGAGCTAAGTGCTTTAATATTGGGATTTCTTGCTGCTCATCGCCAAAATCTTTGCTAAGGGCTTGAGTATAAATGAAAAATAAGGGAGGAAGCGCAATACAAGCAACAAAATATAACAAAGAACCGAAGTTCAAAATAGGATTTTCGGGCGATAAGGCTAAGGTATTCAGTAGCAAGGAAAAAATAATCATCCCCATTACTGCATTGAAAAACAGGAAGATACGAAAACCTCTACTTTTGGAATGAAAGTAAAAGTTTCCCAATAAAAGAGAAATAAGACAAATTAAGAGGTTTATGGCTAGAATGACACGCATTTTTCCTGCATTAGCTAAGTGAGCATTATCTTAGTTAAAAAGAAGGCAAATCTTTAACACAACACATTTGAGCTACAAAGGTACATTTTTTTATTCTTTTAATTATAACGCAGAGAAAAAAGCTGACAAAACAAATAGGTTGTGTATTAAAATGTATGATAAGCATAGTTACGTTGCTGTACGATGATAGCGAAAGCAGCTCTATGATTTTCCTCCTTTTTAGAAAAGCAGGTAGTTTGTCTCACAAACCTTCTGTTTCTGGC
>JBJXHA010000609.1:0-7534 GCA_046160275.1 Bacteroidia bacterium
ATGCAAAAGTATCACATTTAAAAGGGAAACAAAAATGTTTTCTCAAGCTGCACGCTACAAATAAGAAGAAAACAAGGAATGCGAAAGTTGAGGCAAAAAGCCAATCTTCGAAATCACCATTATTTCATAAAATAGTTCACTCGATTAACGAAAGTAAATTTGATAAGGTTGCTATCTTTTTAAACGAGGCAATACTTATTGAAAACCACTTTTGAAAACAAACAAAAATGTGATTCACTTTTTAAGCGAATCACATATATAATGATAAGTAGGAATGAGTGAAAACTAAGTGTGTATATCTTTAAGAGAAAACCATAAAGTAACACCCGAAACAGCCATTAAGTTCTCGCTTTGTGTTTCTTTGTGGAAAATACTTTGCGAAACTTTGTGGTAAAAAAAGCAAGCTGGATACTATACTTTTTACTAATGCCTAGCTTATATTACTGAGGGTAATTGATTGAAAATTAAGTGCTTACTCCAAATTTTAATTATCAACTACAGAATCTTTTTATTTATAGGATAATAGGTGAAAAATATGCCCAACTTCTAAGTAAGAAGGCACATCACCTCCGCAATTACCGTACAATATTTGCCAAAAAGCATTGGGAGAACCGAAATAAGAAATATGAGGAGTATAGGTTAAATACTTAGGATTTGCCCCACCATAAACGTGCGTAGCCACGATAATTGCGTTTTGCCCTCCAATTCCTGTTGGTAGCAAACGTTGTTGTATGTTAGTAATGTTATTCGCAAAAGCGGTAGGATTCGTACTAAAAGGAGTTGCCGCCGCCGTAACTTTCACATTAAATTGCAAATTTGCAGCTAAAGGGCTTTGGTCTTCGTTAAAAATTGTCCATTTATTGAGCTTTGTATTATACCAAGCACCTACCGCACGATTGTTATAAACAGAAGCAGTAGAATTAAAGCGTTGAGTTACAATGATGATCGCGTTTGGATTATTATTGGTTGCAGGATTATCAATTACCGTCCAATTACCCGTAGTGTTGCTTGCCGTTGCTGTATGCACAAATCCGCCATCAATTACTACATTAAAATCCTTATTGGCTGACATTGGGCTTTTATCTTGGTTAAAAATTGCCCATTTTTTTTGCCCTTCATCATACCAAACGCCAATGTGTTTAGGGCAAACTTCGTAAGTACGCGTCATCACATGAACAATCGCATTGGGATTATTGTTGCATACAGTCGCATTAATATGTGTGTAATTTGAACCACCAGGCGTATTTGTGCTGTTCGAGCTATGAACAAATGCTGCCTGCGTCAATACATTGTTTATCGCACTAGGATTAACGGTAGTGCTAGGTTGCGCAAATAAATTTAGCCCTAAACAAACCAAGAAAAAAGAAAGAAAAAATGATTGCTTTTGCATAAAACGTTAAAAATTAAGAAGATGAATAAAATTGAACAAAGATTTTGTGTTAAATGATATTCAAAATTAATTCTATAAAAGCAATCAAAAAAACGCCAAGTAACAAGCGGTCATTTTTGGGAGTAACTGGGAGAACTGAAGTAATAAATGCAAAAATAGAGGGATTAAGGCGACCCTGTTCTTTTTTTTTACTTTTTTGAAAAAAAATTATTGTTATGCTTGCATAATAAATTTTTATCTATTAGCTTTGTAAAATAGTATGCAAGCATAACACTTTTGATGGAATGTACGTACTCAGCCAAAACAAAGGCTACTTCAGTTTATCATTTATCATACATCATTCATAGTTTAACCAAAAATGGAAACAATGTCAAAAAATGCAATCAATGGAGGCGAGTTTTTAATTCGTGAAACGCTTGCCCAAGATGTTTTTATTCCTGAAGAATTTTCAGAAGAGCAAAAAATGATGGCACAGGCTTGCCAAGATTTTTTAAGCACTTTTATCTATCCTAATATAGAAAAAATCGACAAAATGGAGGAGGGATTAACTCAATCTATTTTGGAGGAAGCGGGACGAATGGGCTTGTTAGGGGTAAGTGTTCCTGAAGAATATGGTGGCTTGGGTATGAACTTTGTTACCTCTCTGTTGATGGCGGATATTATTGGTTCATCTGGTTCATTTTCAACTACTTATGGCGCACATACAGGAATTGGAACTTTGCCTATTTTATATTATGGAACGGAAGAACAAAAGCAAAAATACCTCCCTAAGATTGTAAGTGGTGATTGGAAGGCTTCTTATTGCTTGACTGAGCCTTTTGCAGGTTCTGATGCCAATTCAGGGAGAACAAAAGCCGAATTATCAGAGGATAAAACGCATTATTTGATTACAGGTCAAAAAATGTGGATTACAAACGCAGGTTTTGCCGATATTTTTATTGTGTTTGCTAAGGTGGTTGACCCCGAAACAGGCGAGCCTGATAAAAATTTGAGTGCTTTCATCGTAGAAAAAACTTTTGGTGGCATTGAATTAGGGAATGAAGAAAATAAATTAGGAATTAAAGGCTCTTCTACACGCCAAGTATTTTTTGATAAATGCGCAGTGCCTGTGGAAAATATGCTCTATGAAAGAGGCAAAGGCTTCAAAATTGCGGTGAATGTGTTGAATGTAGGGCGTATCAAATTGGCAGCAGGTGTGATTGGTGGTTGTAAATTAATCACTACGATGTCTGTAAAATATGGCAATGAGCGTATTCAATTTAACCAACCGATTTCTAACTTTGGGGCATTAAAACACAAATTTGCGGAAATGGCAACGCGTGCTTATGCCACAGAATCAGCAAATTATCGTGCAGGACAAGATATTGATGATAGAATTGCGATGCTAAAAGCAAATGGCATGGGCGAAATCGAGGCGAAATTGAAAGGTACGGAAGAATTTGCGATTGAATGTGCCATTTTGAAAGTACATTCTTCGGAAGTATTAGATTTCATCACAGATGAAGGGGTACAAGTTTACGGTGGTATGGGCTTTTCTGCTGATGCACCGATGGAAAGAGCTTACCGCGATGCGCGTATTTGTCGTATTTATGAGGGAACAAATGAAATCAATCGTTTGTTGATTGTAGATATGTTAATGCGTAAAGCATTAAAAGGCGAGTTAGACTTGATGACTCCAGGCATGAAAGTGCAACAAGAGTTAATGGGACCTCCACAAATGCCTTCTGCTGTATTTGGTTTGTTTGCCGAAGAAAAGCAATTACTTGTGAATTTGAAAAAAGCAGCCTTGATGATTGCAGGAAAAGCGGCAATGGATTTTGGTCCAAAATTGGAAAAAGAGCAAGAAATTATCATGAATGTGTCGGATATGTTGATTGAATTGTATGTAGCGGAATCTACGATGTTGCGTACCGAAAAATTGGTGGCAAAAAATGGAGAAGAGGCTTGTCACCAACAAATCAACATGACGAAAATATATTTTAATCGTACCATTGAAGTTTTTGAGCGTTGTGGTAAAGAAGCGATTGTGGCATTTACTTCGGGTGATGTACAACGCATGATGCTCATGGGCTTGAAACGTTACACGAAAGCACCTGCTTATAATACAAAAGCACTTCGCCGCGAGGTAGCAGAATGTATGATTGAGAAAAGCGGTTATGCGTTTTAATAGCTAACGATAACGAATAAAGAAGCCTTCGCCCAAAGCGGAGGCTTCTTTTATGGTGTTCTGTTCACTACATTCAAAAATAAAAGCGGCTCACCTTTTAACAGATGAGCCACTTTTTAACAAATTATTATCAGTAAGCAATTACCTCACAATCGTTACCGTAGTCGTTTGGTCAATTTGTTTACCTACCGCAGTATTTCCTTTCGTTCTCACGATATAAACACCTTCGGGCAAATCTTTGCCTTTTTTGTCTTTTCCTGTCCACCTGAAATTTGGGTCGCTTGATTCATACACCACTTTCCCCCAACGGTCATACACTTGAATCAAGAAATTGGCAAGGTTATAATAATTGATTTTAAACTCATCATTAATTCCATCACCATTAGGAGAGAAAGCACTCGGTACAAAATAACCCATCACTTGCGCAACCTCCACTTGTTTTGACAATTCTTGCAAGCAACCATATATATCAATTGTTTTTACATCAATCGTATATCTTCCTGGATATTGATACTCATGTGCAGGATTTCCAACAGTAGAGCTTACCCCGTCACCAAAATCCCAGCTATAACTTACAATCGGAATATTGGTAGCAACTCCTGCATTTACCACCGCATTAGGTATTTCAGGAATCGTATCATCTACAATTAAGAGGCTACTTGCTTCAGGATACAAACTCGCCATAACTGGCAAACGTCCACTCAAACAACCATGTTGCGATACCGTTTCTACATAAAAAGTATGAGGATATTGCACTTGCGTTAATTGAAATACATTTCCTGTAAAAAATGGCGAAACATCATAAATATTATAATACCATTTCACCACTTTACCTGGCTCTGAACCCGCTACCAAAGTTGCTGTTTTACCATTACATACGGTATCATTCGCAATCATAGGAGATTCTGCAGGCGGAAACACGATAACTTGATGAGAATTATCATCTTGACAACCTTTATCAGAAATCGCTGTTAATTTTACAGTATAAGTTCCCGGCGCATCATACAAGTGATTTGGATTAGGAAGGATCGAGTTAAAACCATCGCCATATTCCCAAAGCAAAGTAATAATCGTATCATTTGCCACCGTTACGTTGTCTATCGTAGAAGTATTGATAAAGTGCGTAGTATCATTGATACACACATTTTCTCTTTCAAAATTTACCACAGGACGAGGGAAAATACGTAGTTGGCGCGTAAGTGAATCTTTACAGCCTCTATCCGTAGTCGCAATCAACTCTACACTATAAATGCCATGATTAGGATAAGGATGCGTAGGTGAAACTGTACCCGATTCTGTTGTATTATCTCCAAAAGCCCATTGGAAAGCAACAATATTACCATTGCTTACACTAGAACCATTTACAAACTGCGCTACTTGGTCTTCACAAATATCTGTTACTGTAAAAGCTACAATCGGTTGAGGATAAGCATTATAAGGCTGTATAACTGAACTTGTACAGCCATTTGCATCTGTTACATTTAAGCTCACATTATATACCCCAAATTGCGCGTAATTATGGGTAGGATTTACTACATTTGACGTTTGATTGTCCCCAAAATTCCACGAATAAACCGTAATATTGCCAGAACCTTGTGTCGTTTGGTTAATGAATTGTGCCGCATTTACCATACAAGCACCAGGCGTAGTAAAAGCTGCTACAGGATTTGCAAATACGGTAACATTTTGAGTTACTGTTCCAACACAACCATTGTTATCCACCACATCTAAGGAAACAGGATAGTTGCCCGCAACCGGATAAGTATAAGTGAAGTTTTGTTGTGTTTGAGGCGTTCCATTCCCCAAATTCCAATTCCAGTTAGTAGTTGTCGTAGTTGAACTTCCTGCAAATATCGTTTGAACATTATGGCAAACAGAAGGTGCCGTAAAAGATGGAGTTGGATTAGGATGAATAATCGTAGAACCCGTTGCCGAATCCGTACAACCAAAGGCATTTGTTACTATCAACTTAATCGGATAAGTGCCTGAAGTTGTATAGTTTATGGTAGGATTTGCCATATTTGGGATTGTCAAGCCCGAACCCGCACTTGTCCATGCCCAAGTTGTTGCAGCAGAACCCGTTGACATATCATTTAACTGCGTAGGAAAGCCTAAGCAAGCCGCAGGCGTTGCATTAAATGCCGCATCAATCGAAGGTAAAACAGTTACCGTTACTGTTGCAGTATCAGGACAAATTCCCGAAGAAAGTTGCGAAATTAAGGTATATTGTTGCGTAATCGCAGAACCCGTTGTATTGGTTAAGGAAACCACAGGTTGCGCTATGTTTGTAGCACTTAAACCCACCGAAGGCGACCAATTGTAAGAAACTCCCGCAGCAGTAGGTATCCCTATGGTTGCCGTATTTCCTGAACAATAAGTTTGGTCAGCACCTGCATTGGCTGCAAGTCCATCATAAATCACCAAAGTTACCGTATCTGTAATTAACTGTGTGCTACAAGTCAAAGAATCCAAATAGATAAGTTGAACGGTTTCTGGTCCTTCTGTAATCCCATCAGTTAGAACAGTTACAGGAACCGTAACTGTAGTAGTTCCTGCAAGCAAAGTAACTTGTGGGCTAAAGGCTGTATAATCTATACCAGGAGTAGCTGTACCGCCCATAATAAAGTTAAAAGTCAAATCTTGCGGCTGTGGCGCACCCAAAGAAAAAGTAAAGAACCCATCAATACAGCCCTCAATCGCTATATTGGTATTCCCACTTCCCAAAGTACTACCCACTCCTAAATCCAAAATCGCACTCGTACAACCAATCCCACCTGATTCCAAAAATACTCCTGAATCTAAGGATTGGTCAAGGTCATCAGCTACTGCAATTTTTACATGATATTGGGTACAAGGAACTACATACGCCACAGCAGTCAATGGAACGGTATAACCATCATATTGAGTGGCTTGTGTTGCATTTGGGGTTGTACCTGTTCCATTATTCACATAATAGGCAGAATTGGAAACATTGTTTACATTATTAATACTTACAAAAGTGGTTGTTCCTGGCACCGTTGCTATATTCGTATTCGTATAAGTCCCTCCTGCTGGGTTTTGTCCTGTAATGAAAAAACCAAATACATCATTGAATGAACCCACAAATTCCAAATATTCCTCCGAACCAAAGATATAATTAATGGCAACGGTATCACAATAAGGAACCATATCGAACTCAATCACGCAAGCATCTTTTGTTCCTAACACCCCCGGAAGTGTATTTAAAGTAGGATCGCTGATGTTGGCTGTCGTAGCCCCTGTACTTCCGCCTGAATTGTTAGGACCCACTGCATTTTGAATCGTTCCACTCGTTAGTAGGATTCCCGCAGTTACGCCAAAACCTGCAGGTGCAGTAAAACCTCCCATTTGTAGGTCTGCAGGTAAAGTTCCAACTGTATCACAATTCACCACAATATTAGAAATGGTAACACCCGCCCCAAAGAGGTCTTTGATACGTTGAAGGTGAGAGGGGGGCGGACCCGAAACCGTTATCGGCTGCGCAAGGGAAGGCGAAATCATCAAAATCCCTAATAAGGGAAGTAGCAGAAACCGCAAGCAGCGGAATAGTCGCGTATTTTGTTTCATATTTTTGATCATTTGTATCGTTGTTTGAATCGCATCTAGCACTTTTAACGGTACTTGTCTGCATTATAACGTAAATTTTCTCACGAAATTAAGTGCTTTTTCCTGTTTTTTATAGAAAAATGTCGTGAACGGTCATTTTTTTTTTGTAAACCGTTATCTTTTGCCCCTTCAACAGTACCTTCACTTTCTCTTTCAAACAAAATCAAGCATCTTTCTTGCTAAACGCACGCCTAGTAGATGCCAAATAGAATGCATTGCGTTTTTCAGAAGAGGGTGAAATGGAGGGAAATACAAACGTGAAAAAAAACTATTTCTTTCGAGATGAGTTATGAAAAAGGAAACTTATGTTTTGACAAGCAAATGTTCTTATTTTTTAGCATGGGGTTTAAACC
>JBJXHA010000610.1:0-2801 GCA_046160275.1 Bacteroidia bacterium
CGTTTAAACCCAAAATCTTCCCTAATTGGCTCAAAACAAGGGCTGCTCCAAGTCGCGTCAAGTTGCCGTATTTCGCCCATATTCATTTCAACCCCAGTGATAAATAATTGCTTTTCAGCAATTTGTACTTTTAGGTCATATTTTCCCATATAGACACGAGGCAATACATAATTTCCATTGCTATCTGCGTAAACACGATGCAATATCGTATCTCTTTGTATCAAAGAAACAACTGCATAGGGTTGAATCTCCCCATTTTGATTTTTTACTACGCCATAAATTTTACCCTCTTGCGCAAAGGTGGTTTCGCTTATCAAAAAAAGGAAACCGAGTAATAAAAAGAATAATTTTTGCATATTTTTATGGTGTTAGCAGTGATTTTGTTTTTATTAGGGTTCGCAACGCTTGAAGAGCGAACCCTAATAAACATTACTTTATCGGGACATACACGCCCGTAGCCAAACTCGCAGACGCGGAAAGGCGGCGATCTGCCATTTTTTGAAGTTCTTCATCTAGTACTTGAACACCAGAAGGTTGTTCTTTTTTAAAAGGAGGCCGCCTCCAACATCCCCAATGACAAATAGGAATATGCACCTCATCTTTTGGACTTTTTTTGAAGTTAATATCAACCACCTTCGTTTCCCCCACACCTACGACAATAGCTGTTGTAATTTCGACTACTTCTAATACTTGCGCTTTTATATCATACCTTCCAGAATCTATTGGCTGAATAGAATAAAAACCAGTGTCATCAGTGTAAGCACCATTTATAACGGTTTCGCCTTGCATCAGCATCACCGCAGCATAAGGCGCGGGTTGCCCTGTATTGTCGAGGACTTTGCCACAAATTTTGCCATCTATTTCTTGGGAAAAAGCAAACTGGCTAATAATGAGGCTAATAAAAAAGAAAATCTTTTGCATAATGAGAGGATATTAAAACTTAAGGTAGGCAAAAATGTAATGCCACCAATTTTCAGAATGCGCTTTGTTTGGTCATTGAGCGTAGCCGAAATGCCAAACAAAGCCTTACATTTGCAGGATTGCCAAACTTAAAAAATGGGATTTTGATTGCTTTGGTATTTCATAATGGGAAGTGTCACTTTTTTGTGTTGTTTTTCTTTAAATTCATGTACAATTTCAGAAGGAACACCACTTAGAATAATGGGTAGCGGAAGGCGAATTAGTTTGCGAGCATACCTTAAATTATGTATATACAATAACGCTTCCCATTCAAACCACATCCCCCCACTTATTTCGGCAAAAGCAGAGATGGGTAAATTATCGTAAACCGCATCTAACCTGATAGTTACAGGGGTAATTTGCTTAATATCAAGGTTTTGCCTATTTTGAGCGAAAATATTAGCCAAACAAAATAAGCAGAAAGTAAAAATAAAATAAGATTTCATAAGTATTTCAAAATGAGTGATTTGCCCTATATACTAGATATCAAGAATAAATAAATTAGTATAATTTTCAACGGAGAATTTAGATAAAATAAGTTACCTGATTTTTGCATTTAGCGACCACAAAGTCGAGGAAGTTATCGCACAAAGTTTCACAAAGAAATGCCTTAATTCTTAGCTTCGTGCCACTTTGTGAAACTTAGTCGTAAAGAAAACAGCAGTTTTAGGGGGTTATTTTATTCTCATTACCTCTCCATTATCAATTCTCCATTATTTACAAAATTAGCGTGATTTTGCGCGAAAGGGTAATCATTTTTCTCCTTTTGATTACACAGTTTTGGGGGCAACTTTTCGAAATTCGGTGAGTAAGGCGTTGTAGTTTTGTTTGTAGGTTTCGAATAAACTTTGCCAATCGCCATAGTGATACATGATTTCATAAAAAAGGGAATTGCAGCAAGCATAGTCAGAAATGCGGTTTTCGGTGGCGATTTGTATGCCATAATGAATAATGCGAAAGCTATGAAAAAGGCTTTTTTTGCCCATATTTTCATCAAAATCTTGAGGAATTGTGAGTTTTTTCTTTGCTTTTACCCAACTATTCGAAGACTTTTGAGAAAGCGCATGACGCAGTTTATTCAAATCCAAGTCAAAAGAAAAATGTATTTTTTCCTTCCAAATAAAATTTTCAGGCAAAAAATGACATTCTAAAGCAGAGATTTCATGCAAATCCAACCTTTTTTGATGCTCTTCTTCGGTAAAAAAATTCACATTGATTTGATTATCAGAAAATTGCTCGCACATTTTTTCTTTTACAATGACAATAAAATCATAATCCGATTTGTCTGTAATATTGCCATACACCCGCGAACCGTAGCAATAAACATTCAAAATGTCCTTTTCTGGACGTTTTAGTTTTTGAAGTAGAAGGGAATAATTCATTATGTTAGCTAATTTTTAAGGCAATTTAGGCAAATTTTTGTTTAGAATTGTATTTTTACCCCTAAGTTTCACAAAGTAAGACAAGAAAAAGATGATTTACAATGTGTAAACAGCAAAAACTCACCCATTTTATTCATCTTCTTCACTATTTTCATTCAAAAATTAAATATTTTCAATTCATTGTATTTATTTTGATAAAAAATTAGGGATTCTTACGCAACCTTCCTAAAAATCTCTTTACTTTTCGTATCTTTGCCCCCCTCAATTCATCACCAAATTACCGTATTACTCAAAAACGAGCATGAAGAATAAGATTGCGATTCGTCGCGAAGATTTAAGCAAAAAGGCAGAAACGCGGGTAGCGATAGTGCCGACCTTAGCCCGACATATTGTAAGAGAAGGGCATCAACTTTTTATCCAACCTGCTGTTCACCCCGAAACAGGAGAAGTGAAACGTGC
>JBJXHA010000611.1:0-21321 GCA_046160275.1 Bacteroidia bacterium
TAATGTAATGCTAACTAAAACCTGTAGCGGCTGCTTTAGCTGCCGCAAAAGCGCAAAAACGAAGTTTTTGCAAGTTATCGGGCAGCTAAAGCAGCCCGTACAGCATTACATTTATGCCACTACCCACTTTTTTATTTCTAAGCAGAAGGGAGTGAAAAATTAAAATATATTTTGTGATTAAAATTCTCATTATCAATCAATTATTATTCACTCCTTATAAATTCCCGTTCCAAGTCATCTGAAAATGATCGGCATCGCGCCAAGCGGGAAAGCTATTTCTATATTGTTCCATGGCATTTTTGTCTAAGGTTGCATATAAAATTTCTTCTTTTGCCGCTTGTTGTGTTAATTCATTTCCTAAAAAATCAAGGATAGCTGAACTTCCCGAATAAGGAATCGCAGCCCCATCTGTTCCTACGCGATTTACTGCAGCTACAAAACATTGATTTTCAATCGCTCGCGCTTTTGCCAATGCTTCCCAATGAGCAACCCTACGCTGAGGCCAGTTTGCCACATAAATCAATAAATCATAAGCCAAATCTTGGTTTCTACTCCAAACAGGAAAGCGCAAATCATAGCAAATTAGGGGACAAATTTTCCATCCTTTGTACTTGAAAATTATCCTTTCTTCGCCTGCTTTATAATGTTCATGCTCATTTGCCATGCGAAACAAATGTCGTTTATCGTATTTTGCCAGCAAATTTCCATCAGGAGCAAAAGCCAATAAACGGTTAAAATATTGCCCATTATCTTCAATGACCAAACTGCCCATAAGCAAAATCTGAAATTTTTGGGCTTGCGCTTTCATCCATGCCACCGAATCGCCCTGCATTGTTTCCGCGTTTTGCGCAGCCTGCATAGAAAAGCCCGTTGTAAACATTTCGGGCAAAACGACCACCTCCGTTCCTTGTTCCAAATTCGCTAAATGTCTTTCGATATTAGCTTGATTTTCTTTGGCATTTTCCCATACCAAATCTAGTTGAAATAATGCAATTTTCATGAAAATGATTGAATTTATGGTTGCAAGTTAACAAAGAACGCTCAACTATGCAAAAAGAAGACGTTATTCAAAAAGGAATGGGAGAATTGCGCAGTTTTTTAGTACTATGTTGAGGAATAAAGAAAAAAAAGGAAGAATTGCTACGCTTTTTCAGAGAAAAAAGCTATCTTTGCACACTTGATTTTAAACGTTGTAAATAAATATGAACTTTATCGTATCTTCCGCAGTGTTAGCTCGCCACTTGAGCAAGGTGTCAGGCGCGATACCCTCTCGTGCGATGCCGCCAATTATTGCGAACTTCCTATTTGAAGTTGGAAATAATGTACTTACGATTTCTACCACTAACCTAGAAAGCTCTATGCAAACGCGCTTAGAAGTAGAATCAAGAGGCGAAACCATCAAAGCAGCCGTTCCTCCTAAAATTTTATTGGACATTATCAAAGCATTGCCTGAGCAACCCCTCACCTTCAACATTGATGAGGAAACTTTTGCTATTGAAATTAGCTCCGATAATGGAAACTATAAAATCAGTGGCGAAAATGGTGAAAATTTCCCCACAATCCCTTCTCATGTAGGAACAGAGTCTATCAATATGCCGATTCAAGTGCTGTTGAGAGCGATTAATAAAGTGTTGTTTGCGGCTTCTGCTGATGAAGATAGAGCGGCATTGAATGGAATGTTTTTTGAATTAGGAGAGCATGGCGCAACTTTCGTTGCTACTGACGCGCATCGCTTGGTTCGCTATATTCGTCCTGACGTAACTGTGGCAACTGCAACGAAATTTATCATTCCGCAAAAAGCTTTGTTGTTGGTGAAAAATTCATTAGATGCTTCTGATAACCGCGAAGTTACGATTCATTATAATGAAAATAACGCATTTTTCTTGACCGAAAATGTTACTACGGTTTGCCGCCTTATTGACCAAAAATATCCTAATTATAGCAATGTTATTCCCGCGGATAATCCACACAAATTGTTTATCTCTAAAAGCGATTTACAGTTGAGTTTGCGCCGCGTAAATATCTTTGCCAATAAAGTTTCGCATCAAGTTCGCTTTTCGTTGAAATCGGATATTTTGGAAATTTCTGCGGAAGATGACGAACACGCAAATGCAGCAAAAGAAAGTCTTCGTTGCCAATATGATGGTGAAGACATGGACATTGGCTTTAATGCTGCCTTCCTTGCTGACATCGTGGCAAATGCAGATACCTCAAATATTGTCATCGAAATGTCTGCCCCTAATCGTGCAGGCATTGTATTGCCAGAAATGCAAGAAGATGGCGAAAATATGCTAATGTTGATTATGCCAATTATGTTGAGTAATCATTAAGGGTTGGTTGAATTAGCATACATAAAAAGAAGTTCGGAACACTAAATAAGTTCCGAACTTCTTTGTTTTATTGTTAACTTACAATGTCTCGTAATTACTTATGCCAATCCCAGTTAATATCCTCTTCCGTACTATCAGGTAAGGTTTCGTATTTGCCTCCTTTGGTACTGAAAAATTGAACGATGCTATCACGTAATTCTTTTACTGTTTTGGTGATGCTAAATGGAACGGCAATTAATTCGTCAGCTACAATTTTTTGTGTTGGATTGAGCGGTAAACGAATTTCATAACGCTTGCCAGGTTGCACATTCAAATGGTCACTAATCAACCAAGGGTTTAGGATTTTTAAAGATTCGTAATCTGTATCACAATCTTGTGCAAACGCTGCCAAATCTTGAATATCATAGTTTACCATTTCTTTTTGATAAGGAATGGGAGCGTATTTTCCTGATGTGGAAATGCCAAACATTCCAGGATTATCCATCATGTATTTGATAGTCAGAATGTTATATACATATTGTCCCGTTTCTGGATTGAGTTGTAGGTTAAAATAATTGCGCGTTCCTTGTGCTGCAATTACATTTGCCATTGCGCCTTCGCCCATATTATAAGCACCAGCCGCCAAAGCCCAACTTCCAAATTTACGGTGCAACCATTTCAAATAAGTAGCCGCAGCTGTTGCCGCTTTTTGCGGATGCCAACGCTCATCTACGGTTTCAGAAACCTCCAAGCCATACATGGGTGCACTTTCGGGCATAAATTGCCAAAAACCTGCCGCGCCTTGTGAAGAAGTACGATTTGCCAAACCACTTTCCGCAATAGAAAGGTAATACATTTCGGCGGGAACTCCTTGCTTTTGTAAAGCACGAACAAATTCATTTTTATAACGACCACCTAAACGTGCATAATGCGACATTGCGCCACGTAAGCCCACATATCGCTGAAAAGTTTGGTCTAATTTATCAACAACTGCTTGATTATCAAGCGAAACTTTTTCTCCACAAAAATTAAGGCTACTCAACAATTTTGTGCCTAAACTCGTCAATGTAGCAGGCATTGTCACTGTTTGAGAAGTAGTAGTAGCAAGTGGCGCAAGCGTAGGATTGCCCGCTTTATCTAATAGAGGTTTACCATCTTTGCCTGCAACTACCATCACAGGTTTACCATCTTTACCCAAAGCAGGTTTGCCATCTTTTCCAATAAAAGGAATATAAGTAGGCATACCCCCTAACGGTGCAATCGTTGCGGGTTTGGTTTCTAGTAAATTTACTCCTGTTGGATTCGTATTGTTTTTCAACAATAGATTTTTTTTATCCGTAGAAACGGCAGGAGTCGCATTTTTTTCTGTAGGAGGGAGCAAACTAGGTCTTACTGCATTAGGCAAAATGCTTGCTTTTTTCTCCGTAGGCGTTGGGGTATTGTCCGCTACATTATCTGTTGGTAGCCCTTTAAAAGCTCCCTTTGCAGCAGTTGTAGTGGTGCGCACGACCGCAGGTTTTGTTACCTTTGCTGCTTTTTTGGCGGGGCGATTGGTCGCAAAACTTTGCGTAGAACTTAATGCAAGTAGAAGAACGTAGAATGATAACTTTTTCATGATAATTGAAAACAAGAAAAAATAAACTTGATTATGTGTCAAATTATTTTTCTTGTAAATTAAGTGGTTCGATGAATTTAGGCTGTGATGATGATAGATAAATGGTTTGAGATTTGCTTTCGAGTGCGCAAAGATAAGACTTTTTTTTCAAAATGCCTAAGCCTTAGCGGGTTAAAAGCATTGCCATAATTCAAAAAGGGGAAATTAGTTACAAATGATGTAAGAAAAAAGTAAAAAAAAGGTCATTTTGGCTAATGCCTAATGACCTTTTTGGGCAAATATAATGTTTTGTTACTTTATATAAGTCATTTCGGCAAACGCTCAATGACCTATATATAAGTTAATAAAATGACATTCCTTATTTTTTTAAAGTGGCTAATCCTTCTAGTGCAGAGGCATCAGTTGGATAGTAGCAAAGCACACGATTAAATAATACTTCGGCTTCTTGTTTTTTTCCTAAGAAATATTTTGTCCAGCCCAACATCAAATTTGTGCTATAATCAAAAGGATATAAGTTGATGACTTTGGTAAAATAGGCATCAGCAGAGGTATAATCTTTTTGATAGTAATAGCTCAACCCTAAACCGTAGTTTGCAGAGCTGTGATTGGGGTCAATTTTTAAAATTTCTTTGTAAATCGCTTGAATGTCGCCCCATTTTTCTTGGGTAGAAAGGGGTAACAAAATGCCTAAACGTGCTTCAATTGACATGGGTTTCAACTGAATCGCTTTGCTGTATGATTTTACTGCTTCATCAAACTTGTTGTCTTTGTAATACAACCAGCCTAAACGCAAATTACATTCGTAGCAATCGGGCAAAGTGCCTGCTTTTAATACTTTGGCAGCTTCGGCATACTTCATTTCGCCTTCTAAGCCATAACTTTTTTCAAAAACGCCAGATTGAGCAAAAATTGGCAAATTGAAAATGACTAACATACAAGCTAATACATAGCCAAGCCCATAAAATTGATGTTTCATAAGATAAAAAATGATTAAGTGAAAATAATGTAAGAATAGAACTCAAAAATAGGAGAGAACAACTCAAAAACTTAAGACAAAAATATGCCAAAACGAGTCTTAAACATAATCAAAACAGCCTTTGAGGTTCTTTGTAGGGGATAATTCATTTAGAATTTAGCCTCTATGCCCAAAAACACACCATAACTATTAAAAATACGTGCTACTTGGTTATCCTCGCGCTTATCATAACTTGCAGAAAGGTACAATTTGTTTTTAGGGGAAATTTTGTACGTAACCACGAGATTAGCAAGGTAGCGAGTTTTGACCAAAGAGGAATAAAAGGTATTTGTTCCCATGTCAAAAACATTATGCGAATTGGAAAAAAGATAAGAGCCGCTAATCTTTAACTTAGGAGTGGCATCAACTTCTGCAAATACTTTGGTTATCACATCGTTATTGTACAAATTTGAACCATAGTAACTTATATCTCCTCCAATTTTAATTCTATTTTTCCAAAAAGGTAAAAGATAAGCCGCTTGAATACCCGCCTGATACACATTAAATGAATAATTGGTATCTGTTTTTTCAATGTTGTTCTTATTTTGCTCCCAAATGTAGTTATGAGGAGAAAAAACAACATAAGGGTTTACCGTTAATCGGAAATTTTGGTATTGAAGCCCAACACTTCCCCAAGCTCCTAGCCTATCATCCTCCCAAGCAATAAAACGCGAGTAGGTACTATCATAAAAAAAATAATCGCTAAGAATTCGATATATTCCGCCTTTTCCTATTAAATTCAGTTGATTTGCCAATGCAAATTTTGCTTCTAAACCATAATCAATGTATTGATAGGGAAGCCGAAAATAGGTTTGTTTTGCGTAAGTTGCAGAATGAATAATTTGTAAACGATTCCCAATTCCTTGTGTTAACATCAACCGTGCGCTATATCCGATAAGGTTTTGTTCATTTATTTGGGCTCGTGTTCCTACTTCAAAATAAATATCATTAAATAAGCGTGTTCGATACTGTTTGAAACTGTCTTGTAAGGCTAGGCTTTTTACTTTTTTTGTATGAAAATATGCCATTTCTGGTTTTTCACTTTTGATGAAGCAAAAAAACAAATATTCTTCTAAATATTTATCAGGCTTTTCTTGATATGCTTTTTTAAAATGGCGAGATGCCGCGATATAATTTTTCTTTTCATAATAAGCAATGCCCAAACGATAGCGCAATTCATAAAAATCCACGTTTTCTTTTAAGGCTTCTTCCCCTTTTGTGATTAATGATTCCCAAGACTTGCTTAACCAAAAGTTATAAGTCAATTGATTATAATGAATTTTGGAAGAAACTTGAGCCTTAGCTGAGAAAAAGGAAAGCAAAAGGCATAAGTATAAGAGCGTTAATTTTACGTTAATTTGCATAATATAAGGTATGTGTATTTTATTGACGGGCTTAAATGCCTGCTCTGTGGATATTGTTAAAGATTATTTATCATTCCTCATCTTTGCAACCACCTTTTTATTCCCTTTTAACATTGTAAAAGAAAGGATTTGTTGTTTGCTAATCTCTATTTCATATTGCCATGTGGAAATGGGAATAGAGAAAAACTTTCTTTCTAAATAAGTGCTGATAATAGCATAACTAGGTTTTAATGCGCCTTCTACGTGGCTAATTTTACTGGTATAATCATTCTTTAAAAATAAACCTAAAGGCGAAAACATATCTTGAAACAATAACTGTAAGGAGTTATAGGTGTGATGTAAGGGAACCGTATCTGTTACCGTAATTCCCTGATAATCTGCCATTAAGATTTTAAAATTCGCCAAATAAAACTGATATAATAAAGCCGTTTTATCTCCTATAAAATTAGTGAAATAAAAGAAAGTTCCATTAAAGGTAAAGAAGGCTAAACTTTTCGTCTGATAACAATAAAAATAAGGTTGATTATCAGGCGTTGTAAATACCTCCCATGAAATGTCTTCTTGCCCTTCGATTTTCCATGTATATAACTTATTGGTTGTGAACTGAAAAACATTTTTTAATAAGTTTGAAACCTTTACTGCTGAAATGGTTTCCCCTTCTTTTGGAAAGGAATACTCCATTAAAGTTTGCCTATTTTCTTCTTTTTTAAGGTAAAAACCCACGGGATATTTCAAGGTTTTTGCCCCGATATGTGGCGTACCTTGTATTTGAAAATGAATATGAGGTTCAGGTGAGCGACCACTATTTCCAAGATTGGCAACCCATTGCCCTTGCTCCACATAATCTCCTACTTTTACCAAAAAGGAATCCTTTTTTAGGTGACTAATTGCCGAATATAAGCCTTCTGAATGTTGGATAATAATCGTATTCCCCCAATTTCCTTGAATATTTGTTTCCCCAATCGGGTTATCTTCTATACTATCCACAATCGAAACTACATAGCCATTGGCAGGAGAAACAACAGGTAAGTTATAACTATGATAATCTAATAGCTTATCTCCCAGTAACTTAAAAGATTTTCCAACTTTGTCTAATAAGGTAAAATCAAGCGCATATCGCCAATCTCCTTGATGCGTGTATTTGCCATTATGCCCTTGCGTGATTGTCCATTCACCCATAAAGGGTAAGCTAATAGGATAAAATTGTGCACCTTTAAATCGTTTTACATGATTATAATAAAAATATAAATTTAATTCAGGTTTGTGGGTTTGATAATGTACCTTCTCTAAAAAAGAAGCCGTTTTTAAGTAATAAGATAAATATAACAAACCTAGAATTAACACGAAAAAAGGAAAAGATAAGGCAGAAATTCCTACAAAAGAGAGCATTTTACTTAGAAATAAGCCAATGACCGCAGTTAAGGGGATAAAAAACAGGGCAAAAGCATACATTTTTACACTAGAAATGTAGAAATAACTAATTGCCAAACTAATTAAAATAAAGTTAAAACCAATGTAGCTTGACATAATACTCACACTATCCATTCCCATTAATCGTAAAAAATAGTAGCCTAATGCATAGCATACAAAGCTATAAATCAGCGCAATGCGTGAGTGAATGAAAATGCCAATAGCAATTAATAGCCCTGATAACCAGGTTTCTTGGAATAAAATACTGCCTAATGTTTGAAAATAATGGATAACAACATTTGCTCCATTGTTTTGATAGTCCAGTATCTTTTCATAATAAGCAATAGCTTCCGTACCGCCTAATTTAAACAACTCATTTAGCCAAAAAATGCCCGATTCATTGATAATTAAGCCTTTAAAATATACCGAAGCCAACCAAATTGTCCAATAGGCAATCAAAAAAGGTAAACTTAGAAAGGGCAATTGATAGGCAGATAAAAATAGGCGGATAATTTCGGTTAACATTAACACCCATACACAACTTAGTAAAAATAAGGCGATAAATGGAAGGTTTACTTCAAAAAGCTGTGCTAATCCTAAGACGGTAAGCAAACTGCTCATGCCATATAAACCTTCTTTGATATAGTTTTTATCTAATCCTAAAAAATAGGCAAACAAATTTGTTGTTATAATTCCGATAATGCCAATCAGCCCTATAAATGGCTTTAGCGTAATTGCTAAGATAAATAAGCAAGCAGAAAGATAAGACTTCGTGAAAAAAATCTGCGAAAAGCTATTTAATAAGCTTTCTATAAAAAGCAGACGAAGTGTAGGTACTATTTTCTTGACTTGCATACTTTTATGATGATTTTTAATAAACGCTTTTATTTAACTCCTACTGTGTTTCTGTTATAATTATTTTAAATTCCTAAGAATATTGTACTTCCACCTTCCTTTTGAGGAAGCGAACTCCCTCAAAAGACGTGAAAATGTTCATTTTGAACAAATGATAGGGTAATTTTAAGTTGTATTTTACTACACACAAAATGAAAAAGGAAAATTTATGTTAAGGTTTAAGATAGCCGTTATGAACAAATTATTTTTTAGAGTTCGGAACTTTCTAAAAAGTTCCGAACTCTAAAAAATAAAGCGGAACTTTGTTACAAATCAAACTTTTTCAAGTAATCAGGAACAGACTCTAACTGCATCAAATAACTTAAATCTTCTGATTCTCGAATAAGATGCACATTTTTTTCTGTATCAATTAACACAATTTTGGGACGAAGCGAGATAAATTGCATCCATTGTGTCATGTTATAAGCACCTACACGATGCACTACTACATTATCGCCTTTATTTAAAGGTGGCAACTTAATGCTTTCTCGAATAACGTCAATGTTCATACAAAGTGGTCCGTACAAAACGGTATCTTCCGAATATTGACTACATTCTTGGGCTGGGGAAATAATATGCTCATACCAAAAAGAAGTAAAAAGCAAGTTTACCCCAAAATCCATAATCGTTGCTCTTCTGCCATCAGATAATTGTTTATTAGCAATAACAGAACCCAATAAATACCCCGCATCATCAATTAAGGCACGACCTGTTTCTAAAATTAAGGAAGGCAACTCATCGGTACGGAAACCCGCGTGCAACAAAGCCCCTGTAATTTGCTCGGCATAGTCAGAAAAAGAAGGAACAATGTCACTTCCATTCAAATAAGAACCTTTTAAGGTATTTTTAGAAGCAAATCCGCCTCCTAAGTCCAAATATTGCACATCAACTCCGAAGTTTAATTTTACGCCTCTTGCCAAATCTGCTAACTTAGCGGCAGCAACTCCATAAGCTTGTGGCGATAGCATATAGGTTCCGATATGACAATGTAAACCAATGAGGTCAAGTTTATCGGTAAGCATAATCTTTTTAATCGCGTCCCATGCTTGCCCACTTTCATAATTAAAACCAAATCTATCCCACATCGGCTGTACGCCTGTGTCCATGTTCACGCGAATTGCCACTTTGGGTCTAGTATGTAATTGGTCTGCTAATTCAAGCAGCATATACAATTCGTCAAAATGATCAATGTGAATAGGTGAGCGGTTTTCAACAGCTACTCTTAAATCCTCGCTTGTTTTATCGGGACCATTAAAAATAATTTTATCGCTTGGCACACCATTATTTAATGCTTTTTCATATTCAAACCTTGACACGACCTCTGCCCAAGAACCTTCTTGATGAAAGATGCAGCAAACGGCATTCATGTAATTGGTTTTATAAGACCAAGCAAATTGCACGTTAGGATAGCGCGTAGCAAAGGAATTATATGCCTCGCGGTAAGTTTTGCGAATGGTATCCTCTGAAATAACAAACAATGGAGAACCGTATTTTGAGATGAGTTCCTTTACTGAAACGCCATCAATTTCTGTATGGGGAGTGAAGCTCGAAATAGCTCCAAATTTATTAGTAACGGTGGTGTTGAGCTGCTTAATAACAGGACGCTCATAACGAAGTTTGCCCATAATTTAAGTGAAAAAGGAAAAGTGATAAGTGAAAATAAAATGGAAAAGAATAGCTGTTTTTATGGCTGCTGCTTTGAATCTACCTTTTACAATTCCCCATTCGTATTAAAACGATTGAAGTCCTCTAAGTTACAAATCATGTCATAAGAATAACGAACGAACATAACACCGACTTTATGTTGGGGAAAAGCACGGACCTTCTCGCCTAAAATGATGCGTACAAGGGCTTCTATGTGATTTTGCCCACAACCTACGGCTAAATACACCCAAGCAGGAAAACGAGGGTTGATTTCGATTAAATACACTTTTCCATCTTCGTCATCTTTGATGCATTCCAATTCTAATCCACCGCCCCATTGGGTGTTTTCAACCACATTTTTCGCCATTTTGTGCAAATCTTCATCATCAATCGAAATGCCTGCCCAGCCTTTGCCCTTGTCTGTAATATACGTTTTGCGCATTTGAACCGCCCCAATCAATTTCCCTTTGCCATTGCCCAAAGCCGTAACATTGTATTCTTGTCCTTTGATAAATTGCTGTATAATAATAGGTGTTCCCCATTGCGCAGAAATCTTATAAAAGGCTGATTGCGCTTGTTCTTGGTTATACACAATTTTGGCATCGTAAAATTTCCCTTTAATTACCACAGGATATTTGTAACTTTGCAAAACGCGGTTCATTTCTGCCACCGAATAAACAACATCACCTTTGGGAATAGAAATGCCGTATTTTTCGCCAAATTCATTGAGATTTCCTTTCAATCGCGCCTCAAATTGTTCTTCTGTAGGGAGTAACATTTTGATTCCTAAGTCGGCTAATTTGGGAGAAAGTTTAATAAAACTCAAAATCTCGGCATCGAAATTGGGGATAATAATGTCAATTTGCTCTTGTTCTTGAATGTATTGCAACCGACTCATCAACGTTTCATGCCCCGAAGAAGGGTAGGGAACTTGATAGACCTTATCCACATATTGTCGCATATAAATCAAGGGTTCAAGGTTCTCATAAGCCAAACCTATGATGCGCACTTGATAACGCTTGCTTTCTTTGAGTCCACGAATCACCGCAAATCCGGGTCCTGGACTGTCAATCGCATTTAAGCCCGTAACGGCTACGGTGATTTGCTTTCTCATATTTGTTGCAATAAAGAATAATGGTTTAAACTTTTCAAAAAATCATACACATCTTTTTCACAAGTAGCGGCATCAACATTATATGTTTCCACCAATTGCGCAATGATTTGTCGTTCATCTTGCCCATTTTGTAAGGCTTTCATTATCTTTGCTCCGATTTCGTTCGTAGAAAACGAATCACCTCTCGCGGCATTGAAAATAAAACCATTTTCGCTAATTGCCACATTCTTTTTTAATTTTGCCATAAACTTTTCTAAGTGATAAGGGAAAAGTGATAGCGGAAAATAAAATAACACACTATTTCCTCTTTCCCTCTTCCGTTATTTTTGTTTGATATACGAAATAACGAAAAGATTAAATCATAGATACAGGCTTTTCAGCCAAATGCCCTTTTCTGCCGATGAATGGAAAGATATATTCAGTGAAGGGCTAATTTTTTTTACATGAAAAATTACATTTTTGTCAAATCGGATTATCGCATTGTGCGTTTGCCTTTCACCGAGATTTTATATATCGAGGGTTTTGGTGAGTATGTTCGTTTTCATATGCTGGCGCGTAAGGTGATTTCTTTGCAATCCATGAATAAACTGGAGGAGTTATTACCTACTGAGAGCTTTGTGCGTGTGCATCGCTCTTTTATTGTGAATATAGATAATATCAATTACATTCAAAATAATATGATAAGCGTAGGCGATGTGTCTATCCCGATAAGTAAGGGGAAGAAAAATAGCTTTTTTGCGCAAATTATGCCGTATGAAGTGCAAGAAAAAGGGGAAATTGAGGTGGAAGAAGAAGAAGAATAGTTATTCAGGTTCTGTTAAGGGTTTAACTTGTATTAAAATGGCTTCCAAATCTTTTAAAATGTTAAGTTCTTGATTTTTATGTACTTGTAATTGTTGAACGCAAATATCTGTATAATCTGCCTTGACTAATTTGGGTTGATAACGATGCAATACACGATTCACATCTGATGTTTTTTCGTAAGGAAAAGTAATTTCAAAAGAAAAAGTAGGTATAATTTCTTGTTTTTCAAGTGAGGCTAAGGCAAGATTCGCAGCTCCTGCATACGCTTCAATCAAGCCCCTTACGCCCAAAAGTGTTCCCCCAAAATAGCGAATTACCACCACTAATACATTCGTTAAGGCTGCCGAGCGCAATTGATTCAAAATGGGTGTTCCCGCAGAATGAGCAGGTTCCCCATCATCATTTGCCACGCTTGCCTCTGCATTTTTTCCTAAACGATAAGCAAAACAATGGTGCCGTGCATCATAAAATTTTTTGCGTAAAGAAGCCAAGTGAGTTTCCACCTCTTCCACATTTTTGACGGGGAAAGCAAAGCCATAAAACTTTGAGCCTCGGTCTTTTAAGAGGCTTTCCCCTTCACTATGAATTTCAAAAAATGGCATAAAGTAATGAATTAGGAACGCAAAGATACAAAAATACGGCAACAACGAGCACACACTAACGTTGCTTGTTTCACTAATAAGAAAACAAAAACGTTCTCGCCCAGCACAAGTCTGAACGAGAACATTTATTACGTTAAACAAACTATTTTAAACTTCGGCAGGTGATTCTACTTTTACCGTAATTAAATCGCTTGCTTTGTCATAATCTACTAAAATCGTATCGCCATTTTTACATTCCCCTTTGAGAATTTCATCGGCAATTGGGTCTTCGAGATATTTTTGAATTGCGCGATGCAAAGGACGTGCGCCATATTGTTTATCAAAACCTTTTTCGGCAATGAAATTTTTGGCGGCTTCTGTCAATTGTATGTCAAAGCCTTTATCGCGGATTCTTTGAAATACATCTTTCAACTGTAAATCAATGATGCGGAAAATATGCTCTTTCTCTAACTCGTTGAACACAATCACATCATCAATACGGTTCAAAAACTCAGGGCGAAACACTTTTTTCATTGCTGCCTCAAGTGTGCCACGCATCAATTCATAACTTTGGTCTTGTTTAGATTTGGTCGTAAAACCTACCCCTGAACCAAAACTTTTCAACTCGCGTACCCCTACATTTGAAGTCATGATGATAATGGTATTTTTGAAGTCAATTTTTCGACCCAAACCATCAGTCAAAATGCCATCATCTAGCACTTGCAACAAAATATTGAAAATATCGGGATGTGCTTTTTCGATTTCATCTAACAAAATCACAGAATAAGGCTTACGGCGCACTTTTTCAGTTAACTGCCCCCCTTCTTCATAACCCACATAACCCGGAGGTGCTCCAACCAAGCGAGAAACGGTGAATTTCTCCATGTATTCGCTCATATCCACCCGAATCATAGCATCTTCGGTATCAAACAAGAAGCGAGAAAGTGCCTTTGCAAGTTCTGTTTTCCCTACACCTGTAGTTCCCAAGAAGATGAAAGAGCCGATTGGTTTTCCTGGGTCTTTCAAGCCCAAACGAGAACGTTTGATTGCCTTCACCAATTTATCAATTGCCATGTCTTGCCCAATCACATTCGCTTTGAGTTCGACATCCATTTGTGCTAATTTGTGCATTTCTGCTGCCGCCACCTTCGTTACAGGAATACCCGTCATCATTGCCACTACTGCGGCAACATCTTCTTCGTCCACATTATAACGTTTGGTTTTGCTCTCCTCTTCCCATCTTGCTTTTGCAGCATCTAATTCCTCGGTAAAAATACGCTCTTGGTCGCGCAATTTTGCAGCTTCCTCATATTTTTGGTTTTTCACCACCGCATTTTTGGTTTCCCTTACTTCCTCAATTTTTTTCTCCAACTCCAAAATATCGGCAGGCACTTGAATATTCGTAATATGTACGCGGCTGCCCGCTTCATCTAACACATCAATTGCTTTGTCGGGAAAATAACGGTCAGAAATATAACGCTCACTCAACTTTACACAAGCATCTAAAGCTTCAGGCGTATAGATAACATTGTGATGGTCTTCGTATTTATTTTTGATATTTTCGAGAATTTGGCGCGTTTCATCAGGAGTAGTAGGTTCTACCATTACCTTTTGAAAACGGCGTTCCAAAGCTCCATCTTTTTCGATATATTGGCGATATTCATCTAAAGTAGTAGCACCAATACATTGCACCTCGCCACGAGAAAGCGCAGGTTTGAAGATGTTCGAGGCATCTAATGAACCAGAAGCACCGCCTGCACCCACCAAAGTATGCAATTCATCAATGAACAAAATTACATCAGGCGATTTTTCCAACTCTGCCATTACCGCCTTCATTCGCTCCTCAAATTGCCCACGATATTTTGTGCCTGCCACCAAAGAAGCGATGTCAAGGGTAACAATGCGTTTATTAAACAATACGCGACTTACCTTTTTTTGGATAATTCGCAATGCCAAACCTTCCGCGATTGCCGTTTTCCCTACACCGGGCTCGCCAATTAATACAGGATTATTTTTCTTACGGCGGCTAAGAATTTGTGCCACACGTTCAATTTCCTTTTCACGCCCCACAATTGGGTCTAGTTTGTTGTCCTCCGCAGCCTTTGTCAAGTCACGCCCAAAGTTATCTAAGACAGGTGTTTTAGACTTGGTCGTTCTTGCTCTCGAACGCTCCCCCCCTATGTTTCCAGTGTCGCTATCCGAAGACTCAGCAGCAGACATTCTTGGGTTTGTCATTTCTATATCGCCTACATCTTTTCCTTCCAATTCCGCACGCATTAAATCATAAGAAATGCCCATACGTGCAAGAATTTGTGCAGCCACATTTTGCTCCTCTCTCAAAACGGAAAGCAGTAAATGTTCGGTTTGAATATCATTACTTTTAAAAACTTTTGCCTCTAAACGCGCGAGTTTTAAGACTTTTTCTGCTTGACGGGTGAGCGGTAGTTGGGTTACATTCATGGCATTGTAAGTGCCTTTCACTGCATTTTCAATCGTTTTTTTGAGTTGTAATAAGTCCACTCCTAGACCTACCAACACATTCACGGTTGCCCCTTCGCCTTCGCGTATCATCCCTAACAGCATGTGTTCTGGACCTACGTAGTCATGCCCCAAGCGGATTGCTTCTTCGCGACTATAAGAAAGAACATCTTTGAGTCTGTCAGAAAAATTTGCATCCATATATTGAGATGTTGAAAAATGGTGATAAACTATAATGAATCAATTTTGCCGTTTTCTGCCATATTGACATATTCACCTTAGCAAAAACAAAAGAAAGGCTAATAAGATAAACGACAAAAGTGGCTTTGCGGTTTACTGCTTTTGCATAAAAACGCTAAAAAGAACGAAAGAAACGGTAAAATTACTGCTTTTTTCTTTATCTTTCGCAATAATTATACCTAAATTGTAGGAAGAATTTTTGTCAGTTTATAGAAAGTTAGAAATTTGAAGTTATTGAGATGTTTTTTGGGGCTATTTGCCCTTTTAAGGAGCTTTTCTTGTAAAACTGCCTAGCATTTTCTACTTTTGTTGAAGATAAAACATTCCCTCTTGTCTATTTTTCATTATTCTATGAACAAAAGCACCACCAACAATATTTTGACCCATTTTGGCACACTCAATACTTCTTTTATGCACGCAAGCGGAGAGCAAGCGAGCAACTATTTGGTAGAGATATTAGGAGCAAAAGCAGGGGAAACTGTTTTGGAAATAGGGGTGGGAACGGGAGCTACTTTGGTAAAAATGGCAGAAAGATATAGCGAAATTCAGCTATATGGGATAGATGCTTCCGAAGAAATGCTCAATGCTGCCCAAAAGCGCATAAATTTTTGTGGGCTTTCCGAGCGAGTTTCACTTCAAACAAGTGGTGTAACCTTGCCTTTTCCCTCACTTTTTTTTGACCACATTTATATCGAGTCGGTGCTTGCGATTCAAGAAGGTGAAAATTTGGAAAAACTCCTATCCGAAATTTCAAGGGTCTTGAAAGAAGGAGGGCGTTTATTGGTAAATGAAACAATATGGTTGCCGACTACTTCTGAAAAAGAAATTGCCTATATTAACGATTTTTGTAAAACGCATTTTGGTATTATTCAGGCGAATGCATTGTATAAATATCCTGAGCAGTGGGGAAAGTTGCTCGAACAATATGAAATGCCTGTTTTGAGCCTAATCCCTGTCGAAGAAGCTATATTTTCAACCTCAAAAAAGAAATGGAGCAAACTAAATGTTCTTTCTCGGCTTTTTACAAATTGGGGTAAATTGCAGCGATTTATTTCTCCTTCCCTCAAAAAAGCACATTCGCAATACCTGAAATCAGAAGCAGAAATTTCTAATCGCCCTCAATGTATGCAAGGTTTTTTCTTTGTGGCGCAAAAGCAAGACAGGAATTTATTTGGCGTGTAAAATTGCAACAATCACTTTTTCCTATTAACTTTGCAGAGGAAAATGGGGGGAGATTTCTCCTCTTTTTCATTTATATATTTCATTATTCATAACCTATTCAGTTACGTATGGACATAGCAAAATTGATGGAAGAAATCGAAAATAAATATGCAGACCAAGAAATTGAAGATGTTCGCGGTGCTGTCATTGAAGATTTAGCCACATTAAACCAAAAAGTAGTAGAAGATGCACCTGCCTTATTAGATAAATATTTGGTATTGGCAGCCAAAAGCATGGGAGGCGTTTATATTCCTTATGTATTTTGGTATAAACTAGGGGAATTTTATGAGGAAACCGTAGCTACTCGCGTGTTTCTTCAAGAGCTTATCAGGATTTTTGCTAATTCTGACTTTGAAGAAGAAGAGCAAAGACAGATTAAACCTTTGTTAATTGTGTATTTAGCAAGAGAAAAAGAGTTTGAAATTGACAAAATTCGTACCTTAATTATTGACAAAACGCACCCAAAAGTGAAGGACTATTTCTATAAATTATTTGCATTTGTAGAGAAAAATCAAAAATCTACGCAAATGTACACCGACAAATTTAATTTATTGAAGGATTATGTCCCCAATTTTGAATTGTTGTCGCAGCCTGTTTCTAAGTTGAAGGAAATGTTGACATAATGCACGAACCGTTATTTCGTTTGATAGATTCAAATTTTATAATGTTCTAGCTAAAAAGGAGGTTCGCTTTTGAAAAGCGAACCTCCTTTTTGGTCAATCTATTTTTGAAAATCTTTTATCTCTTACCCATTCATAGAAATCAAAAACTCTTGGTTATCCATGGTTTTACCCATTCTATCCACCAAAAATTCCATACTTTCGATAGAATTCATGTCTGCCATGTGTTTACGCATGAGCCAAATTCTTTTTAAGTAACGAGGTTCAATTAACATATCTTCTTTTCTTGTACCAGAAGACAATACATCAATTGCAGGATAAACACGGCGATTCGACAATTTACGGTCAAGTTGCAATTCCATGTTTCCCGTGCCTTTAAATTCCTCAAAAATCACCTCGTCCATTTTACTTCCTGTATCAATCAAAGCCGTAGCTAAAATTGTAAGCGAGCCGCCATTTTCGATGTTACGAGCTGCCCCAAAAAAGCGTTTGGGTTTATGCAAGGCATTGGCATCTACCCCACCCGATAAAATTTTACCCGAAGCAGGCATAACCGTATTATGCGCACGCGCAAGTCTCGTAATAGAATCCAACAAAATCACCACATCATGCCCACACTCTACCATTCTTTTTGCCTTTTCTAATACAATGTTTGCTACATGAACGTGGCGATCTGCTGGCTCATCAAAAGTAGAAGCTACTACCTCTGCATTCACATTGCGCTGCATATCTGTTACCTCCTCTGGACGTTCATCAATCAACAAAATAATGAGATAAGCGTTAGGGTGATTTCTTGCAATGGCATTTGCTACCTTTTGCAACAAAATCGTTTTACCCGTTTTCGGTTGTGCCACAATCAAGCCCCTTTGTCCCATACCAATAGGTGCAAACAAATCCAAAATACGCATAGATAGGTCGTTTCTGTCGCTACCGTCCACGATGTTAAATTTTTGATTAGGGAAAACAGGTGTTAAATGGTCGAAGAAAATACGGTCACGCAATTCTTCTACTGTTCTGCCGTTTACATTGGTTACTTTCAACAAAGCGAAAAAACGCTCTCCATCTTTTGGCGGACGAATTGCCCCAAAAACGGTATCCCCTGTTTTTAAGCCAAATAATTTAATTTGAGAAGGAGATACATAAATATCATCAGGAGAAGGCAAATAATTATATTCAGGAGAACGCAAAAAGCCATATCCGTCAGGCACAATTTCCAATACCCCTTGATTGCTTACAACTCCCTCTAAATCAGGCGCGATGCTCTCATCTACTCTTTCGCGCTCGAAACGATCATAGCGGTTATTGTTATCTCTTCGCTCATTACGAGGATTATACTCTTCGCGGCGATTGTTATAATTGTTATTATTATTATATGGATTATTTTCTCTACGTGGCGGCATTTCCTCTCTACGTTGTGGAGGAATATAAGGTTCTTCTTTGGGCATAACAGGAGGTGGTGGTGTTTCTTCTATCTCCTCTTCTTCCATCTTAGGAATTTCATTGCTAGGGGTACGCACGATCCTTTCTTCTGTTACAACTCTTGTGCGCTTTCTTCGTGTCTTTTCAGCCGCTTCTTGCTCTTGTTCAGGTGTTTGCTCTTCTTTTTCACCTTCGGGTTGAGGTGGTGGTGGAGTGTCTTCAATCGTAGGCAAAACGACTTGTTTACGGGTACGCCTTTTAGGGGTTACTTCATTGCCAAGCCCAGAACTTTCTGCAAGGGCTTGTTTATCCATAATTTGATACATTAAGTCTTCTTTGGTGGTATCTTTCTTAGAAGAAATTCCTAAGCCCTTGGCGATTTCTCGCAACTGTGCGAGTTCTAAGTTATTTAACTCAATAATATTGTACATACAAAAATTAAATTTTACAAATGCAGTAAGAACAAATTTATCGTTATCGGCAAACAATTATCATTTAAGTAAATGAGTAGGATAACTATAATTTTCTATATTCATCTTTACATTATGTTCTAAATTGGTGGTAAATTGTGAAAATGGACAAGCCTATTCATGAGAAATAGGGGGTTGTTTGATTTGTGTTAAAATAAAATATGAGATACTTTTGTTTGAATAGCCCTTTGGCGCATACAAACGCATGGGCAATGCTTTATTGCTAAAAAAATTGCTTACTATAAGTTTACTTTTATGAAACAGAATGGCATAAGCACACACTACACAACGCAACAAAATTTTTAATGAAAATTGTTTCTAGGAAAAGAAATGATTTGTGATTTGTAGATGTGAGGTAATATAGATGTGATAAGGAACACATCTTAATATGCCGCAAAGAAAGGCTTTTTTTTTCAAATTTCCAAACTCACAAGGTTTTTTCTTCGTTTTTCCCGTTTTTTTAGTAGATATTTTGTAATTTTGCAAGCGAAAATTATTTTTATATTATGATTGAGATTCAACGTATTCGTACACAGACCGAATTTGTAACTGAACGCCTAGTAGCAAAAGGAATTGCAAATGCAGATGAACTTGTGCAAAAAGTAATTGCATTAGATGAAGAACGCAGAAAAATCTTGGTAGAAGTAGAATCCTTACGGGCAGAAAGCAACAAAAATGCCAAAATGGTAGGGCAACTGATGGCTGCCAAAAAAATTGAGGAAGCTGAGCTTGCAAAGCATAATTCGGCAAATCAAAAAGAACAAATCAAAGTGTTAGAAGCAAAACTGGAAGAGGTTTTGGCTGAATCGCATAAAGTAATGGTTAGTTTGCCAAATGTTGCAGATGCGTCTGTTCCTGTTGGCAAAACGCCCGAAGATAACGCCATCGTATTTCAAAACGAAAAACAAGTAAGTTTTGATTTTACGCCACTTCCACATTGGGAATTGGCAGTAAAACATGATATTATTGATTGGGAATTGGGCGTGAAAATTACAGGCGCAGGTTTTCCTGTTTATAAAGGAAAAGGGGCAATTTTGCAACGTGCTTTGATTCAATTCTTTCTAAATAAAGCAAATGCGGAAGGTTATACCGAAATTCAACCTCCTATTTTTATCAATGCAGATTCTGGCTTTGGCACAGGGCAATTGCCCGACAAAGATGGGCAGATGTATTATATCAATGAAGATGAATTTTATTTGATTCCGACAGCCGAAGTCCCTATCACCAATTTATACAGAGATGTATTGTTGAATGAGACCGATTTACCCATTAAAAATTGCGGTTATACGCCTTGTTTTCGCAGAGAAGCAGGTTCTTATGGAGCGCACGTGAGAGGTTTAAATCGCTTGCATCAATTTGATAAGGTGGAAATCGTGCAAATTGTAAAGCCTGAAAATTCTTACGAAACGCTTGAAGTGATGACAAATTATGTCATGTCTTTGCTTGATGCCTTAGAATTGCCCTATCGCAAACTGTTGCTATGCACAGGTGATATGAGCTTTGCTTCTGCCAAAACGTATGACATGGAAGTATATAGCGCAGCACAAGAACGCTGGTTGGAGGTAAGTTCTGTAAGTAACTTTGAATCTTTCCAAGCCACGCGCCTAAAATCTCGCTATCGCAGCACAGACAAAAAGCAGACGACCTTAACACACACTTTAAATGGAAGTGCCTTGGCATTACCACGTATCGTGGCATCTTTGCTCGAAAACAATCAGCAAGCCGATGGCTCAATCTTGATACCCAAAGTGTTACAGCCTTATACGGGGTTTGAGAGAATTGGGTAATTCGCTTTTATCTCCATTATATTATGACAAAAAAAATTACAATCCCTTTTCTACTCCTCAGCTTGGTTTTGTCAAGCTGTGGGTTGTTTCGTGCTTCTTCGGGTGGCGCGTCTAATGAGGTGAATTTCACCTTTTTGCAGGTGAATGATGTGTATGAAATTGCACCGCTTGAAGGTGGAAAACTGGGGGGAATGGCGCGTGTTGCAAGCCTAAAACAAGCATTATTGAAGGAGAATCCCAATACTTACCTCTTTTTAGCAGGTGATTTTTTGAGTCCTTCGGTGATTGGTACGGTAAAAATTCGTGATGAAAAGGTGGCAGGCAAGCAAATGGTGG
>JBJXHA010000612.1:0-10177 GCA_046160275.1 Bacteroidia bacterium
CGTAAAGTGCATAAACCCCTTAACCATTTTTGGAATTATCAACTATATATTTTGCTTTTTCCGAAGTTAATCGCAGGACCCATTATCCGTTACCATGAAATTTCAGACCAACTAACGCAACGCCCGATGAACGCGACACAAGAAATGCGTTTGGCAGGGATATATCGTTTTGCACTAGGATTAGCCAAAAAAGTATTGATTGCCAATGCGATGGCAGCTCAAGCAGATATAATTTTCAAGTTGCCTGTTGCCGAGATGAGTACCTCAACCGCCTGGATAGGTGCTTTTGCCTATACTTTCCAAATTTATTTTGATTTCTCTGGTTATTCTGATATGGCAATAGGAATCGGCAAAATGTTAGGTTTTAGATTCCCTGAAAACTTTAATAACCCCTATATTTCGCAGAGCATTACCGAGTTTTGGCGTAGGTGGCACATAACATTGGGTTCATGGATGCGTAATTATTTATACATTCCTTTAGGCGGGAATCGAGTGGCTTCCCCTATCCGTTTATACCTAAATTTATGGCTTGTATTTCTATTTTCAGGCTTATGGCATGGAGCCTCTTGGAATTTTGTTATTTGGGGTGCTTATCATGGACTATTTTTGGTTTGGGAAAGGGGCTATGGTTTACAATTGCTCCAAAAAATAGGAAAATTTCCGAGTATTTTGCTTTCATTCCTTGTGGTCGTTGTGGGTTGGGTATTTTTTAGAATTGAAACATTTACGCAAGCGAGCCAATTTGCAGCAAAAATGTTTTCATTTCACTTCCATAACCCTTTGCTAAAAATTGATATATCCTTCTATTTCTTTTTAGGTTTGGCTATATTCTTCTCTTTTTTTGCGATAGTTCCATCGGGACAGCGTTTTCAAGAAAAAATATATACTGCAAATTTATCGGCAGTAGGACATGGGTTAATGACAATTGTAACAATGCTCTTGCTTTTTATTAGCCTTAGCAGTATCACTTCTTCGAATTTTAATCCATTTATTTACTTTAGATTTTAACATTATGATACCTAACTATAAAAAATATCTATTTCTTGCATTGATTTTCTTCCTATTTCTGCCTATACTTCAACAATTTACCAATTATTTCGAAGTATTCCCCTTGAATGGAGTTGTAAAAGATGCGGTAGGAGATTTACCCCCTTTTAAGCTAGACAGTTGGAAGGAGGGTAGCTATCAAAGTCAAGTAGAGAACTGGGCGAATCAACGTTTTGGATTTCGTGAGGATTTGGTGCGTACCTATAACCAAGTAAATTATGACTTATTTCGTAAGTCCAATTTGGGCGATATGCAGGTAGGAAAAGAGGACTATTTATTCCAAGGCGTTTATTATGATGCCTATACAGGAAAAGATTTGGTAAAAAGAGAACTTGCATATAGTAAGTGTAAACAAATAAAACTGATACAAGATTCGTTAGAAAGGGCTGGAAAAGTGTTTTTTTTGATGATATGCCCAAGTAAAGCCAATTTTTTTCCTGAATATCTACCTGATAACATAGCAAAAACTAAAAATATTGAGCCTAATTATCATCAAATGCTCGAAATTTCTAAAGAATTAGGGATTAAAGTGCTTGATTTTAACGCTTATTTTTTAGCTCAAAAAAACAAGTCACCTTACCCTTTATTTCCTAAAAATGGTATCCATTGGTCGAGTTATGGGGCTACCTTGGCACTAGATTCTATGGTACATTATATCGAAAGCCGAAAGGGAGTTGATTTGCCGGATATCCAGTATGAGGTGAAAATGGAAACCGCATCAGGGGACAATGACTTAGAATGGGGGATGAATTTGCTATACCCACTACCAACTTATCCTTTAGCACTCCCAGATTTAAAAATAACAACAGAAAATAAACAAAAACTAAAAACCTTGCTTATCAGTGATAGTTTTGGTTGGTTTTTGTATAGAATAGATGAGATGGATAAAGTTTTTGAAAAATTCGAAGTTTGGCAATATTATCAAGAACGTTTTTTGACTCAGACACAAAAAAGTTCCGTTAATAAAACAAACCTTAAATCACAGGTTCTTGAAAATGATGTAATTATACTAAGTGCCAGCACCATCAATTTACCTAGGTTTGGTTGGGGCTTTTTAGAAGATATGGCGAGTATTTATGAAAATAAGGCTTTCTTGCCCTCGGAGATTCAAGCGATAAAACAAGCGATTTTAGCAAATCCGACTTGGCTGGAGCAAGTAAAACTTCAAGCAGAAAAAAGCCGTATTTCTTTGGATTCAGCGCTTACAGATAACGCAATTTATCAGTTACAGCAAAAGTAATTGCTTGATTTCGCTTCATTTTTTCACCTAATCTATAAATTTTATGAAAAAAAAGTTATTGCTATTGACCTTTTTGGCGAGTTTAAGTAGCTCCATTTGGGCGAAGGGAACTTGCGCTGGCGGAGATGAATTTTGGGATGTGAACCGTTTTTTTCACCCTGAAATTATCGAACAAACGGACTACAAACCGTTTTATTTTACCTTTGATAGGTTGTATGATTATGCTTGGGACGAACCGACTAACAAATACAAAGGAAATACGGAGGAATGGAAAGCGTTTTTAGGGAATCAAGCCACAATCGCTGATATTGAGGACGTTGTGTATCAATATTCCTTGAATGATATGCGCAAAATTTGGGCTTGGGTAAAAGACAAAAATGGCGCTGTACCTGAAAAGGCGAAAAAGAACAGCATGATAAAAGCCTTATATGACAAAGGCGATTTTGTAACTTGCGAATATTTGTTATTTGCAAAAAGCTGCGAACCTCATGCAAATTGGGCTTCAGGCGATGGCTGGGAAGACCAACATAACCCCGACAAAGAAAGTATTAAGCAATTAATCAATGATGGGAAAACCAGATGCCAAAACGCAGCGAATAGTTTCTTGAAAATGCGCTATGCCTTTCAACTGGTGCGATTGGCGCATTATAATGGCGATTATCAGAATGCAGTGGCAATGTATGATAAATACGCGGCTCCAGTCACAACAGAAAGCACCCTTAAATATTGGGCATTGGCACAAAAAGCAGGTGCGTTGAAAGGTTTGGGCAAAACAGCAGAAGCAAATTATTTGTTTTCTGTGGTGTTCGACCAATGTTTGAGCAAAAGAGTGCCGATGTATTATAGCTTCAAATTTAACAAAGACGCGGACTGGGACGCTGCCTATAGATTATGCAAAACACCCCGCGAACAAGCGACGATGTACCTTTTGCGTGCGATTGACCCCGAAAGCAAAACGACAGAAGAAATGAACAACATTTATCAAATTGACCCGAAATCGGAATATTTGACTTTGCTGCTTTCTCGTGAAGTAAACAAAGTGGAATGTTGGCTCATGGGCTATGATTTTAATTTCAAATACCCTATTGAGGTGCGAGATGACGAAATTTATGGCTCAAACAAGGAAGCAATCGCTTATTTGAATGAATTGGCAAAATTTGTGAAACAAAAAATTGCCGAAAATAAAGTCAGAGATTTGGAAACATGGCAAATTGCTTTGGGTTATTTGCAGATGTTACAAGGAAGTTTTGTGCAAGCAAATGAGTCTTTTAATGCCGCAAAACCCAATTTAAAACGCGAAAATCAAAAAGTACAGCTCAGAACCTTACAATTTTTGATGAAAATTGCCCAAGTTCAATCCGTTGATGCCAAAATAGAAAATGAGTTGTTTGGCGAATATCAAAAAATGCGCTTTTTCAACGAAAGAGACTCAATGAACACTTTGCGTTGCATGGAAAAAGTTTTTTCTCGTAGCTATGAAACGCAAGGGCTAAATGGCAAAGCCTTCCTCGCAGATTTGGGTTTTGAGCCTTTATACAGCAATCCTAAAATTGAAGCCATTCAAGATATGCAAAAATTGGTGGATAAATCTGGGAAAACCTTGTTTGAAAACTATTTGGTGAAAAAAATGGGCGCGAGTCCCAAAGAAACCTTGAAAGATTTTGAAGGAACGCACTATTTTAGAGAGGGAGATTTGGTAAAAGCACAAAGTCTTTTCAAGCAATTATCGGCAGCATATCAAGGAAATGAAATGTTTTTAGTGAAGGCAAACCCCTTTAATTTCACAGTGAATGATTGCCACGAATGTTCGGAAGCAAAATATGGAACAAATACGAAATTCACGAGATTGTGGGTAGTTGAGCGCATGTTGGAAATGGAAAATGCAGCGAAAACTGATCCTGCAAAAGCGGCAGAAAATTACATTTTGCTCGGCAATGCTTGGTACAATATGTCGTATTATGGTCCCGCTTGGCGTGCCTTAGCTTTTTATCGCAGTAGCACCGATGCCGAAGTCTTTGCTGATGATAATGGCAAGGTTGAGCCTGATAATCATTTAGTTGTGCGCGATATGGAACGTGCGATTGAGTATTATGCAAAGGCAAAAGCAGCAACAAGCGACAAAGAAATGCAGGCAAAATGTGTGTTTGGTTTGGCAAAATCCTACCAAAATCAACAATATTGCAAAATGACAACCGCTACAAAATGGTATTGGAGTCAATTCAGCGACTTGAAAAAAGGCTTTGGCGATACGAAGTTTTATCAAGAAGCCTTGAATGAATGTACCTATTTTAGTACCTTTGTGAAGAAAAAATAGGGGGATAAACAGGCGAAAAAGTTCGGAACTCTTGAAGAGTTCCGAACTTTTTAAACAAAGACTCCCTTAAAAAAAACAAACCATGAAAAATATTGTCATTGTTTTTTACTTTTGCTTTTTTCGCCTACTCGCGCAATCTCACAGCGATTGTGTTGCCGCGATTGAGTTGAGCTTACCGATTGATACCTTATTGGAAGTCAGCAACATAGCTGCAACAGACTCAGGAAAAGTAATGGAGTTTGCAGCCGAAAAAACAAGTCCCTATTCTTTTGATAAAGAACACGCCACTACTTGGTATCATTTAACAATGCCTGTTTCTGGCTATATGACCTTTGAAATTATTCCCAATGAGATAAATTCTGACTATGACTTTTTACTATTTCATGATAAATACGAAAACACTTGCGAAAAAATCCTAAAACAAGAAATTTACCCTTTAAGAAGTATTATTTCAAGAAATGATAGCTTTTTTAGAAGCAAAACAGGGCTAGACGTTTTTTCTCAAAAAACGCATATTCCTTCGGGTCCTGGGGATAGTTATGGACGAATTTTATCCATTGAAAAAGGTGAAAAATATTACTTGATAGTTGACAATTACAAACAAAATGGAACAGGTTTTCGCATCAAATTTCAGTTATATTTTTTAACAGAAATACGCGGAAAGGTGATTGATTCTGATACGAAAAAGCCCTTAGCAGCAAAGGTAATCATTCAAAACGCCCAAACGCAAAAGCCTGTTTTTGAGCTACTTTGCGACAAAGAAGGGAATTATGGAGAAAAATTGCTGCCACACATTCACGAAAAATATGAAATTTTGTATCAACAGGAAGGTTACTTTTCGGATTTTCGACAAACAGATTTTTTTACCTTAACCGAAAATTCGCAAAAACCGATAAACATAGAATTGAAGAAAATAAAAATAGGTGCAAGCATTACCCTCGAAAACCTGTATTATGAAGGAGGTTTGGCTGTGCTGCTTCCGCGCTCGCAGCCACAACTCAATGTCCTGCTGAACCTCATGCAACACTACCTTACCCTAAAAATTCGCATCGAGGGGCACGCAAATTGTGTGGGCGTAAGGGACATTTCGAATGTCGAAGAATTGTCAAAAAATCGTGCGAAGGTTATCAAAGATTTTTTGGTGAGCAAGGGAATTGCCGAAAATCGCATCGAAACGGAAGGCTATGGCTGTCAATTTCAACTTTCTTATACACAAGAAGAAAAAAATAGGCGAGTCGAGATGAAAGTGCTGGATTTTTGAGTTTTTAGGGTTCGCAATTTTCAAAAAGTTGCGAACCTTAAAAACTGATAACTTACTATCTATCAACATTTTATGAAGAATTATATTTCTCTTGGTGATTTTATTGATATTTATTACAAAATTAAGCAAAAAGGCTGGTCGGTTTTGGCAAATTGGGGATTGAGCGGGGCGCAAAACCGAGTAGCAGCAAAGTGGAATCATGTCGAAACTGCCTCCGATTTTTGGACAGTTCCGCGTGTGAGGCAGCGTTGGAATGAAAAATGTACAGGTGATAAAACAATGGAATATGCTGATTTTGTGGCAATTAACTACCTTTCTCAGCAAAAAAATTTACAAATGCTTTCTATTGGCTGCGGCACAGGCGCGCAAGAACGAAAGTTTGCAAAGTATCCTTGTTTTGCTCAAATTGAAGGCATGGATTTAGCGGAGAACTTGATTCAAGAAGCGAGAGCATTGGCAAAACAGCATCATTTTGAACACCTTTCTTATACAAGTGGCGATTTTTATCAGCGCGATTTTCAAGGAAAACAATACGATGTCATTTTGTTCAATGCCAGTTTGCATCATTTTGACCAATTAGCTACTTTTATTCCAACATATATCTTGCCTATCTTAAAAGTCAATGGCTATTTAATTCTGTTTGAATATGTAGGGGCAAATCGTTTGCAATGGACTGAAAAACAACTTACTAAGGCAAATGAATTACTAAAAAAGTTACCCAATAAATACAAAATCCGTACAGATGGCAAGAGTCTAAAAATCCAAAATTATCGTCCAGGTATTTGGCGAATGTTGTATATAGACCCTTCGGAATCCATTGATTCTGAATCTATTATGCCTGTCATTCATCAACATTTTGAGCCAATTATTGAAAAGAAAGTAGGCGGTGATCTTTTGCATATTTTACTTAAAGACATTGCCCATCATTTTGTAACTGAAACGGAAGAAACAAGCTTGATACTCAATGATTTATTCCAAGCCGAAGACGATTTTATGCAAGCAAACAATTGCAGCGATTTTGTGTTTGGAATATACCAACCCCACAGGTTGTAGTTCCTCACTCATTTGAAAAGGCTTGTTAGGTTGAAAAAAAATACGTAATTTCGCAGCAAAATTCGCACACAAAATGTTCAAAAAACCTAAATTATACGCAGCCATTTTTGGCGGACTCGCAGCCTTTTTTATGCTTTTGCCAAGACTTACAGGGGCGGTGAAACTCACACATATTTCAGGCGCATTAGGTATGATGTTCTTTTTGTTTGCAGTAGTTCTTTTGATAGGGAAAACGAAGCCCTAATAATCATTGAAAATTGATACATTTTTTAATTCATAAATTTTTAATATATGTCATTATTAGAAACATCTGTTGTAGCGGAAACACAAACTCCTGATTTTCTGCCAATTAACGGAATTGAATACGTGGAGTTTTATGTAGGAAATGCAAAACAAGCAGCGCATTATTACAAAACAGCCTTTGGTTTTCAGTCGTATGCCTATTCAGGACCTGAAACAGGCGTGCGCGATAGGGCTTCTTATGTGTTGCGTCAGCGCAAAGTGAACTTCATTCTTACGACTCCCCTAACGCCTTCCTCTGAAATTGCAGCGCACATTCATTTACATGGAGATGGGGTAAAAGTCATCGCTTTTGATGTAGATGACGCAACTTACTCTTTCCATGAAACAGTAAAGCGTGGGGCAAAACCTTACCTTGAGCCCATCACACAAAGCGATGAACACGGTACAGTTATCATTTCTGGGATTCATACTTATGGGGATACAGTTCACCTTTTCATAGAAAAGAAAAACTACAAAGGGGTATTTTTACCAAAATATAAAAAATGGGAATCTTCTTATAATCCAGAACCCGTAGGATTAGCAGCGATTGACCATATTGTAGGAAATGTGGGTTGGTTTGAAATGAACAGATGGTGCGCTTTTTACCGTGATGTAATGGGTTTCAGCCAATTAGTTTCTTTTGATGACAAAGATATTTCTACCGAATATTCGGCGTTGATGAGTAAGGTAATGTCGAATGGAACAGGCAAAGTGAAATTCCCAATTAACGAGCCTGCCGAAGGAAAGAAAAAGTCTCAAATCGAGGAATACATTGAGTTCTACAAAGGTGCTGGCGTTCAACATATCGCTATCATTACCCCAAATATCATTGATACAGTAACGCAATTGAGCGCAAGAGGTGTTGACTTTTTGCGTGTTCCTACCACTTATTATGAAGAATTGCAAGAAAGGGTGGGTAAAATTGATGAACCTGTGGAAGAATTGGCAAAATTAGGGATTTTGGTGGACAGAGATGATGAAGGATATATGCTTCAAATCTTCACCAAACCGCTTGAAGACCGCCCTACCCTATTCATCGAAATCATTCAAAGAAAAGGTTCTCGCTCATTCGGAAAAGGCAATTTCAAAGCCCTTTTTGAAGCCATTGAAAGAGAACCAGATATGAGAGGGAATTTGTAAAAAATTACCTAAAAATAGATAGACCTTCATTTTTTAGCAGAGAACTTAGGTTGTTTGTTAAAAAATGAAGGTTTCGCATGAATGTTATAACCATGAGATAATCAATAACTTACCTCTGTATGTATTATAAAATCATTTTTCTTACTTGCCTTTGCCTAGCGTTTGTCGCTTGTAAGCCAAGCAGCACTTCTGAAACGTATTTGAGCAATGCCGAACCGCAAAATTTGCTAAGTAGCCTTTCTCCGCGTATTTTGTTGAATGGGGAAATTATGGGTAATAACCAAAGTGCTTACCTCGAGCCTAACTGGGAAGGCGATAATTTGATGGGTGATGCGGCTCTTTTGCTTCAACAATTGGATTATACGGTAAATTGGGACGAAAGTAAGGGCGAACTCAAAGCAACGCGCAATGCGGCAAATCAATATGGAAAAAAAATGATGACTTTTTTTAAGAACAAGGATTTAGTACAAATAGAAGAAAAAACCTATCGCGTGCCAAAACCTTGTGTCGTAAAATCGGAGAAATTGGTGGTTGCTGCGCGTTTTTTGTTGGAAATGGCAGGGGCAAAAATTGTGGAGTGGGACAAAGAATCGAACAGTTTGCAAGCCTATTATTATGAAAAATTAGATTATGGGATTTATTTTTATGGAAAACAAAGCACAAATGACAGCGTGGCAGGCGCACAAAAATTTGTTCCCAATCAAACCAATCTCTTTTTTGACCCAAACAAACCCACCATTATTTATACACATGGCTGGCAACAAGGAGGAACAAAATCGGGTGGGCGCGAAAATTTCACCTTGAAAGACAATAGCATAGAGGTTTTTAGTCATAATAATTGGATTGATAAAGGCTGGAATGTGGCTATTTTTCATTGGGTTCAGTTTGCCGATGATGGAAGTATTCCTCCACCAAGGGAGGCTGAAGCAAAAATTTATGACATTCATAACACCCTTTCCAACATTCGCTGGACGCGTTCAAATGGGGCTTTGGTAACAGATGCAGCTTTGCTTCCTAGTAAAAATGTAACAGAACTTTATGCAGAGGAATATGCAAAAGTATTTAATGCGACTTATCAAGGAAGCGAAATTCGCTTGGTTGGAAATTCTTTGGGGGGCAATTTAACGATGGCTTTGCTTATGGAATTACATCAAAAAAATATTGCCAAAAAGCCGCAACGCATTACATTAATTGACCCTTACTGGTCTTTTAATTTGACGAGTAACCAAGTTACTTTCCCTTATAATTATACCGATGCTTACCAATTAAGTACGGCAGCCGCAAAAATTTACCGCGACCAATATAATGCTGCAATAGAATATTTCAGAACGAGTTTGGCAGGGACAATTGGCACGAATGATAGCCTGATTGCAGTAACGGCATTTTCTCATTTTGGAACAGATTATTCATGGAATGTAGTAAATAAACATACTGTTCCTGTTCGCCAATATTTTTGGTCAATGAATTTTCTTCCGCCAGCTGAATTGACTTATCTCAACAATGTGCCTACGGGAAATGTAGCAGCTTCGGCAAGAACTCCTCATGCTCGTATTCGAGAATTGATGGTCAATCATCATTATTGGAATCATGTCCAAGGTCGAGGAACGGTAACGCCCGCCGATGATAAATATGAAATTCGGGAGGGATTAAGATAAATAGTGAATCGTTAAGTAATTGATAATTAATAATGGAGAATTGATAATGATTAAAATAATTGGTAGTGGCATAAATGTAATGCTGTACGGGCTGCTTTAGCTGCCCGATAACTTGCAAAAACTTCGTTTTTGCGCTTTTGCGGCAGCTAAAGCAGCCGCTACAGGTTTTAGTTAGCATTACATTT
>JBJXHA010000613.1:0-5393 GCA_046160275.1 Bacteroidia bacterium
GGCATTTCTCTACGAATTTTTTGAATAATTATGATTTTACGGATTTGCCGATGTAAATAAAAGTCATAAAGTATTGAATAAAAGCACTTTACGAATGGTTGAATACTGTTTGTAAAGTGCTTTGTAGTTTTGTGAAAAAGGCTTAAATTGGGTTTTTTTGAACTCAAGGGTAATTGTCATACTTTTAAGCGAACGATTTACTCAAAATAAACGTATTAATTCCGAATCCTAAGCATCAATTTTGCAAGATAAATTTACTTTAAGTCTTAATATAATATGCGAAATGTTAGAAAAAATATGATATTGTTTGTGCTACTTGTTAGCACCATTTCCCCGCTATTTGCCCAAACTTATTTGGAGCAATACCTAAACAATATTTTATTAAAGGAAACGCTAGAAGTTCCTGTTTATCAATTTGATACGGCAGAAAATGCGATTACTTTTCGGGTAAATTATGCCAAACCCATTATCAAAAATGCGAAAGATTGGGCAAAAAAACCGAAAGAACACATTCCTTATCAAGTGGATTTGATTTATACCAAATATCCTTTTCAATTTCAGGATTGGCGCACAAATTACGATACTTTATTGATGCGAAGAATCGAAAATTTGCAAGCTCTTGACCCCTTGTTAAAAGAAAGTTCGGTGCGTTGGCGGTTTATTCTTCAAACAGGTTGCAAGACGGAAGCGGAAGCGATGAAAATGTTTCATGGCTTTGTGGTCTATCATCATCCTGTCCCTCAGCCTATTTTGTTGCCTGTTCCTCCCGAAGAAAAACCCAATGCCTCGGTAGTTTCCATTCCGATTCGTTACAGTGAGAAGGACAAAGAGAAAAAACAGGCAACAGAGGAAGCGGAAAGTTTGCAAAATGCGACTAAAAAGGAAAATACACCTTCTTCTACGCCACCTGCGGAAGAAAAAAAAGAGCCTATTGTTAAAGGAGGGAAAACTGATGGCAAAATGGCTGATCCCAACATTAACCGAGAGCTAGATGCAGGCGCACCTACTTTACCAACTTTTAAATCAGGTTATGCAGATTCAAAAGCGTTTTGGGCGGGTGATAATACAGACTTGATGCACAAAGTGTTAGAGGGAAAAGTGAAGCTCAAAGATTCGCTCGTTTATAGTATTTTGGATAGACATAAAAACTGGAAAAATATGCTGGTCGTAATGGATTGGACAGGCAGTATGTATGTATATGGGGCGCAACTGTTATTGTGGCATCAACAGCAAATGAAAAGTGATTCATCTAAAGTGAAGCATTTTGTGTTGTTTAATGATGGCAATAAAAAGCCTAATCATTTGAAAACCAATGGACAAACAGGAGGTATTTATTTTAATGATGATTATAACATTTCTAGCGTCATTGATTTGATGACAACGGTAATGAAAAGCGGCTTAGGAGGCGACATTGAAGAAAATGATTTGGAAGCGATTACAAAGGCAATCGCAAAATACGATGATTTTGATGAAGTCATTTTAATTGGGGATAATAGTGGCGTGCGTGATATCGATTTGTTATCTCAAATTCAAAAGCCGATTCATGTCATTATTTGTGATGCAGGAAGAGATTATGCCGAAATTAACCCACAATATGCCCGAATTGCCTTCGAAACGGGTGGCTCGCTGCATACCTTTAACAAGGATTTTATGCAATTAGAAGATATTTATAAGGTTAATTCTATGGCAACGCTGGGCGGCTATTATGAAATGAGAAAGGGGAAAATGGTGAAAATTATAAAATAAGCATTGGCATCTTATCATTAGCGAATTTATGCAAGAAATAGAAGTTAAAATTCTTGATATTGAGGAAGATACATTAATTCAACGCTTACAAACCTTGGGTGCAAAAAAGCATTTTGACGGGGAAATGGTAGCGATGTTTTACGATTTTCCAGCTCAACAGTTACAGCACAAAAAAGGGGTATTGCGTTTGCGAAAAGAAGGCGATGAAGTGGCTTTAACACTCAAAACCTATATATCGAGTGCTGGCGCGAAAATCATGGAAGAGCAAGAAGTAAAAGTTTCGGATTTGGCGACTATGCAAAATATTTTGACGGGTTTAGGCATGGAAATTACGCGCAAAACGCGAAAATATCGAGTCGAATATTTGTTGAATCAAACCAAAATTGTCTTTGATAAATATGAAGAGGATTTGGCATTTATTCCACTTTTTATCGAGGTAGAAGCCCCAGATTTGGTACAATTATACGAAACGGTTTTGCAGTTAGGATATAAAATAGAAGATTGTAAAAGCTGGAATACCTTCGATTTGATACAGCATTATAAATACAGATAAATGATGTAATAGAAAAATGATGAGTCGTTTGCAGGAAATTTTTTTGCAAATACAAGGTGTTTTGAGTAGATTTAGGGCTTCAAATAGGGAACAACTTTTGCTAAAATGGGGCGTTATCACACCTTTTCTGAATTTTGTAATATTGTTCACCTCTTAAACAAAAAGAACTCCATGAAAAAAGTATTTTTTATTTCTTTGTTGCTTCTATTTGCCTTATATGGTTTTACCCAAAGCACGGATAGTGAGGATTTTGATGCCTATTACCAAGCAGGTCTTGACTTTGCTGCTGAAGATGAATGGGAACTTGCCATTGAAAAAATGAAGGAGGCAAATGCACTTGATGATAGCAGAATAGAACCTTTTTATAAAATTGGGGGCTATTACCTCATGCTAAAAGCGTATGACGAAGCGGAAGAATGGCTGCTAGATGCCTTAAAAATGAATGAGAATGAATGGCGTGTAACCAATAACTTGGGCTTGCTTTACACTCGCAAAGAGGAGTACAAGAAAGCACTGGAATACTTAAGCAAATCAGTTGCATCTGTTCAAATGAAAGACAACCGCGCTTATCTAAACCGAGCAGATGCCTATATGCAAACCCAACAATACGAAAAAGCTGTTGCCGATTATGAAATCGCTGCTCAAATCAATGTCCCTTATAAAAAAGAGTTGATGCTGATATTCAGTGCAATGGCGCAGGAGATTGTCAAAAATCCAACAGGAAACACAAAAGAATGTTTGGCAGGAAATTGTGAAAATGGTAAGGGCTTGTACTTATATGAGAGCAGAAATAGGTATCACGGAGCGTTCAAAAATAGCCTGCGCCACGGCAAAGGTACTTTTCTTTTTACCAATAATGATTACTACATAGGGGACTTTAAAAACGACAATTATGATGGTTACGGCATATTGTTTTATGCCGATGGAGACCGATACGAAGGGCAGTTTTTGGATGATGCGCTTTCTGGTAAAGGCACTATGTATTATGCCGATGGTACAAAAGAAGTAGGTACATGGGAAAATGGCAAGCTAGTTACTGCCCCTCAACCCGCAAGTTCATCAAACCCAAAAATAGGCTGTATCAGAGGGGATTGTAAAAATGGCGAAGGCTCTTTTCTCTTTGAAAGTGGTGATAAATATGAAGGGGAGTTCAAAGGGGAATTATTTGAAGGAAAAGGCGTTTATCATGCTGCAAATGGCACTCATTATAAAGGTACATTTAAAGAAGGAAAGTTTTATGGCTACGGTATCCTGAAAGATGCCACAGGAAGCGATTATCAAGGCGATTTTAAGAATGGGAAATTTAGCGGCTACGGCATATTAACTACCTCTGATGGCGCACGTTTTGAAGGCGAATTTAGCGGAAATGCGCCTTATGGAATAGGGACATATTATGGCGCAGATGGTAGTAAACGTATAGGAGAATGGACTGGAAATGTCCTTCGTAAGGAAAATAAGCAAGCAATAACGATTAAAACGGGTTGCTTGAAAGGGAATTGTGAAAATGGGACGGGAGCGTACACCTATGCAGTTGGCAATCAATACGAGGGCAGTTTTAAAGCAGGTCTCCCTGATGGAAAAGGAACGATGCTTTATGCGAATGGTCAGAAATACGAAGGGGACTTTAAACAAGGTAGTAAACATGGGCGTGGGGTATTAACTTTTATCTATAATGAGCAACCTGCGCGTTATGAAGGAGAGTTTCTATTTGGTTCGCGTCATGGCAAAGGCATTGAAACCGACAAATATGGACGTTATGAAGGCGATTTTAAAGAGGACAATTATCATGGCAAAGGTAAACGAGTGGACACAAGTGGCGAAATGTACGAAGGAGAATATGAGGAGGGGGAATATCATGGGTATGGGGTTTGTCAAGAGATGAACGGGGATAGGTATGAAGGGGAATTTCAAAATGGAAAACGACATGGAAAAGGAACAATGTATTATGTTAATGGCAAAAAAGAAACGGGAAGATGGGAGGATAATGACTTAATAGAAACGCAAGCGTTAGCTCCTTCTTCTATCAAAGCAGGTTGGGCAAAATACGAAGGGGCAAACTTTACTATCACTTACCCTGGGAATTGGGAAGAGAGCGGTTTTTTTAAAGAGAACTTAATTACTTTTCTTTCTCCTTTTGACGGAGAAAAAGACTTGTTTAGAGAGAGGGTGAACCTTAAAAAAATAGCACTAGGTATGAGCAAAAATGCCACTGAATTTGGCAAACAAGCCTTAAAGAAAATAAAGGAGGGGATGCGAGAAGAAAATTTTACTTTCTTGGAGGAGAAAGCCGAGAAGGTGGGAGAATACGATGCCTATAAAATCTCCTTCATCAAAAGAGAAACAGACTTTGGAGGGCTTAGTTGGAAGGAAACAATTTACTACCTCGTGAAAGGAGATACCGTTTATTATCTTACCTACGAACAAACAAGTAATTTACATGACCAAGTAGCGAAGGAAATCATTCAAAGTTTTCGGTTTAAATAAGCAGAGCGTTCTTTTTTATATACCTTTTTAATATTATGATTATGCAAAATATCTTTTTTTATTTTATTTTTTTTGTCCTAGTAAAATTTTCAAATGCACAAGGTCTTTCCCCATCAGAAACTCCTTTGCCACTATCCGTAGGCACAAAGTTGAGTTATGAAGTTACACAAGGACAAGAACACTATCCTTTTATTGTAGGTTTGAGAAAGTTTAGCCTTGCCGAAAAAATAATTACTTGGGAAATGCCTACGAAAGAGAAAAAAGGAGAAGTCTTAATGACCTCTGATGCCATTAAAAGCGGGAAGAGAATTGTGAATTATTTTGGCGAACCACAAATGATATTTGCAAGAAAAACCGCCGTTTGGCTAAGTCTTGCCCTTTCGCAGAAGGTCGAAAACAAAGAAGCGTTTGAGCTTGAAATTGACAAAGAAGCGTTACAAACTTTTACTTTTGAAAAAGAGAATGAGCTTATTTTGCTTTTTGATGGGCAACCACAGCTTTATACTGCCTACCTTTATACGAATGAAAAGAAAGATAGAAAACTCCTTCTTCTGCCCATCAAAGAGAAATGTGCCTTGATTGTGGGCATGGACATAGGCTTTCAGTTGGC
>JBJXHA010000614.1:0-9698 GCA_046160275.1 Bacteroidia bacterium
ATTGGTTGAAGGCTATACTTTTAAGTGCTATACCTCCAAAGCACTACATGCTTCTCACCTACGCAACTAACCCGTCAAAGCCTGGTCAGTCCCATATTTGTGGTTTGTACGCCACAATTGTGTGCAAAGTTACACTTTTTTCTGAGTTTTTCAAAAAAACATATTATCTGCCCATTTTGGGGGAGTATTTTTCAACGGTATCTAACTAACTATTTCCCCTCATTCTTTACCCTTTCCTTAATTTCCCTACATTTTACTTTTTATTTCAGCAATCTCTCCAAAAAATTCCTTTAAAATTACAATTATCGTAATCTCTTACTTTTTTTTGCGACCAATTTGCAACCTTTGAAACAAAAAACACATCTATCAAAGGGAAAGCCAGTGTTTAGATTTATCAACCATCAGAAAACATTTTCTACCTAATTTTGTGGCGAATGAGATGCGTTTCTTCTGCTGAATTATTTCATTATTTTGATTATCACCATGAATCATTTGTTCTCTTTTGTTCTTTGCTTTCTTGTTGTGAATGGATTACTTGCTCAATCTTCACCACAACAAAAGCACCTAAAAGCCATGCGTATTCAAGAAAATATGAGCATTGACGGTAAACTGTCGGAGTCGGTATGGGAAAAAGCTGAGCCAGCCCAAGAATTTATTGAGCGTTTTCCGCAACCAGGAACAACTTCTAATTTCCGCTCCGTGGTCAAGGTTTTGTATGATGACAATGCCTTATATATAGGTGCGACTTTGTACGATGCGAATCCCGATTCTATTTTGAAAGAATTGGGCAACCGTGATGCAGGCGAAAATAATGCGGATTTGTTTGGGGTGGTGTTGGACACCTATTTAGACAAACAAAATGCATTTGAGTTTATGGTTTCGGCTTCGAGTGTGCAAACTGATGCGCGTATTTCTCAACATGACCCCGATTTTAGCTGGAATGCTGTATGGGCAAATCAATGTAAAATTACGCAAGAAGGTTGGGTGGTAGAAATGAAAATCCCCTACTCTGCCATTCGTTTTTCGGACAAACCCGTTCAAACTTGGGGAATTAATTTTTATCGCACAGTAAGACGTACCCGCCAAAGAAGTTTTTGGAATGAGGTGAATCCAAAAACAGAAGGTTATGTCAATCAATTTGGGATTTTAGATGGAATTGAAAACGTAAAACCGCCTTTTCGTTTGATGTTTTTTCCTTATATCTCCTCTTATTTGCAACACGATGGGGAAACTAACAAATGGTCGCCTAACTTTCGGGGAGGAGCCGATGTAAAATTGGGTTTGAATGAAAGTTTTACGTTGGATATGACCTTGATTCCCGATTTTGGGCAAGTGCAAACGGATAATGTGGTCTATAATCTCACCCCTTTTGAGGTGAAATTCCAAGATTATCGTCCCTTTTTTACGGAAGGGGTGGAGCTTTTTAACAAAAGTGAGAACTTATTTTATAGTCGAAGGATTGGCGGAAGACCGATGGAAAAGGACTTTTTAAGCTATGGAGATAAAGATTCGCTTTTGAGCAATCCTGCAACAACACAACTGGTAAATGCTTCAAAAATTTCGGGGAGAACTGCCAAAAACTTGGGTGTTGGCTTTTTAAATGCCATCACAGCTCCGACTTATGCGGTTATTCAAGACAAAGAAACTTCCGACAAAACCAAAGTTTTGACCGATCCGTTGACCAATTATAATATGTTGGTACTTGACCAACCTTTTTGGGGGAATTCGTATGCCACCTTGATTAATACGAATGTGATGCGCTCTGCCGATTTTCGAGATGCAAATGTAACAGGCGCGATGTTTAAATTTGCCGATAAGAAAAACAGTTATGCCGTTTTGCCTAATTTTTACCTAAGTTATATCAAAGACCCACGCTATTTGGGAACAAATAAACCCAAAGTTGGCTATTCTTATGATGTTACTGCAGGTAAATTTAATGGAAAACATCAATTTAATATTCGTCAAAGCGAAATTTCGGACAAATATGATTGCAATGACTTGGGCTATTTGAGTAATAACAGCGAATCTAAAGCAACCGCTTTTTATCAATATAGCCAGTTATCGCCCAAAGGTTATCTTAATACGGGGCGGGCGAGTTTATATGCGGAGGTTTCGCGCTTTTTTCGAGCAGATAAACGCTATTTCTCCGCTTTAAAGCTTCATAGTAGTGGGTTCTTTTATTTGAAAAATTTCATTGCGTTGGGGTTTGAAGGAGAATACTATCCTTTTAATGCACGTGATTATTTTAGCCCACGTGTTTTACGAGATTCCGCGCCTTTATATGCAAACCTTACTAGAGGTTTTTGGCATCACTTCTGGGTTTCAACGGATTACCGTAAAAAGTTAGCAGTTGACGCAGCTGGAGGAACTTTTCATGCAACTGTTCCATTTCAAATTGCAGATACAAGCGACAAGATTTTTTCTTTCTTTTATTGGAACAATGCCATGATTCGTTATCGCTTTAATGATAAATTTACCCTTCGCTATGATTGGAATGGAGAATGGAATACCAAAGAAATCAATTGGGCTACGGAAGCAGATGGCAACCCTGTTTATGGCAAACGAAACACGCGCGGCATTACACACATTCTGAATGCGACCTACAATTTCACGCGCCGTATGTCCTTGAGTTGCAGGGCAAGGCACTATCATTTGGGGGTAAAATATGATTATTATTTGGATTTGCTCAAAGATGGAAATTATCGTTATCGCCCAAATCATAGCAGCAATGAAGATTTTAATTATAACGCGTTTACCGTTGATTTTCTGTATGCGTGGGAATTTACGGCAGGTAGTTTATTGACTATCAACTGGAAACAACAAATTTACCAATATGGCGCAGAAAATTTCATCGCTTACCCTCGCTCTTTTCGCAGCACTTTTGACCAATCAGGTTTAAACGCATTCTCCGTAAAAGTGATGTACTTTTTAGATGCACAAAATTTGAAACGGAAAAAGGTGGTGTAAACACGCTTTAATAAACCATGGCTGTAAAAAGTTCCGAACTCTTCAAAGAGTTCGGAACTTTTTTGTAAATTAGTCTTTTGGACAGTTATCTCACCCACAATTTTCGCCACTCACTCTTGCCTGCTTTCCCTAAAAAGCGATAAGTGTACATTCCGCTTGTTAAATTAGCAATAGAAACCACTTGATTTTCAACACTTTGGAATAAAACAGTTTGCCCTTGCAAATTCGTAATTTCCAACTGCAAAGCATCGCTATTGTCTGCTGGCACATTCAAAAATACTTGTTGATTGGCAGGATTAGGCAGTAAGTTATACTGTTTATAAGGCAAATTATTTTCGATGCCAATGCTTGTCGCTTGAATCCCTCTAATTCTCATATCTTCCAAATAAAAACCATCATCAGAATAATCAAGTGCTTTAAGGGTAAAAGACAGTTTAATTTTTTTCCCTTCTACCGCGCTTAAATCTATGATTTCTTCCCGCCAATTATAAAAATACTGCGCATAGCCCATTTCTTCATAAATAGAAACGCTTGTATTTCCTGTTAAAATCGTTTCCGCGCCTGTCAAAACATCTATCGCTTTTATTAACACATAATCGCCCAAACTCACCATATTTTTGTAAGAAAAACGCAAGTAAGGTGCTTTAATATCCTGCAAATCTATTTCAGGTGAAATGGCTTCATTTGTTGTGTTGGTAAAATAATAATTATTGGGAGAATCCGTAAAAGAATAAGCAGGACTAACATAATCTTCTGTTGTTAAGCCCCAACCTCCTACAATCCAATTAGTTATACTTGCTTGCGTAAAATCATCTTGAAAAACGGTAATGCGATTTCCTTTATGAACCGTAACATCAAAAGGAATCGTAGTTCCACTTGCCAAAGTTACAGTAACACGAAAGGGAATTTTATCTCCTTCATTTACCGAAGCCAAATTCACATTAAAAAGCAAAGTCGTTTTAGCTCCCATCGCAAAATTATTTAGATTTTGTGCAGGAGAAATATAGGTTGTTTGCCCTGTATTTAGTGCCGTAAGGCTCACACTTGCCCCATTGATAAGGCTGCTTCCTAAATTTGAGCAAGTGATAGGTAATTGAAAAGAAGAAGAAGGTGTATTAAAAGAATCGGGGCTTGTGCAATGAGCATATTCACCTGAAAACCAAGCATTTAAAATATTAGGTTTTAAATTTTCCTCCGCTAAAGGAATAATTTCTAGGATAGAAGGCCAGAAACCTGTACGTCCAACTTCGGGAGTCATCGAGAAAATTTTGGGCTTGGTAGTTTGCTCACCATACATCCAATCATTTGCCTCACCATTTACTTCATATAACACAAAAGGCGCAGGGCCATATTGATAATGATTCTGCGCATTAAGGGCTTTTCCTCGCCCGTTAAACACCAAAGAATCTGTTGTCTGCTCATATTTATGTCCCCAAGGATACAAAAGTAAATCGCCATAGGTATGGTAATTCAAGACTACCTTAAAATCATGTGCCAATGCCAAATCCCTCATCGCTTGTGTTTCTAATTCAGAAAAAGGGGCAGTTCCTCTGTATATACTAGAAGACCCATCGGGAGAACTTCCTTGGTCATTATAACCCCACTGATAGCCATAATTGCGGTTTAGGTCAACGCCAAACGAGCCATCGCCATTATCTTTTCGGTTTTTTCGCCACATTCCGCCTCCACTTGGCGCAATTGTTTCATTATAAACATAGCCATCAGGATTCACTACAGGAATGAAATACAATTCTCTTTCATTAATCAAATGGGTAGCTTCTGCATTTGTTCCATAGTTTTCGAGCAAATAATAAAAGAAATAAAACAACTGCATCATTGCTTCAGGTTCGCGGCAATGGTGCATAGCATTGTATAAGGCTTCGGGTTCTGCCTCGTTTACATTCGGATTATCCGAGATTTTCACCATATAAATTTCCCTTCCTTCCAAAGTTGTCCCGATCGAAACCTTTTGAGAAACTAAATTTGGATACATTAAGGTCATCGAATCCAGTTCCTCCACAATTTCATTATAGGTAAGAAAGCCGCCCATACTCCCCAAATTAAAACCTGCGGGTGCGCTTTGTGTTGCTAATGCAGCAGAACCTTTTAGGGCTGTGTTTTGGTTTACATAATGGGTCATTACATCAGGAATCAACATCTCCACTTTCGCGCCCGTTGCTCGAATAACCTCAATATCTTGGGTCGAAAATTCCCCAATAAAGTCAAAAGCTGACAAATGTGTAAGATGGTCTAAATCAATGCCTTTTAGTTGGATACTACGAATTTTCTCCGCATCAGCTTGCACTTTGATACGCGAATAAATCGGATTCTGCGCCCATGAAATGAGCGCGTAAAGCATAAAAAATAAGGTAAATAAACAATTCTTCATATATTGAATTAAAAATTATAACATTCTAATTTTCAGGTGTTTAAAATTCATCTAAGGCAAACTCTTACCAAATATGGAATATAAATGATAAAGTGTGGAGGTTTGTATATCAGAACGCTTTCTTATATACAAAAGTTGCCAAGTGTTCTTGAAAATAATGACCTAATCGCTTTTCGTCAAATTGGAAATTTATTTATCAAATGTAGGGAAATTCTTTGTTAAAAAACAATGTTTCCTCGCTCTTTTTTTTTACCTTTGTTGAGTTGTGTAAATTTCATAAGCTACACAATCAATTAATAATCAAATATTTACCTAAACTTTTTCTTCCCAAGATGAAAAAAAGATTTACTTTATTCGCTTTGGTTTTGCTCTTGTTTGCACAAAGTTGTGAAAATAAAGAAGCCGTACAAAAAGAGGCACAAGCCTTTTTAGATGAGTACAATAAGACCTATCAGAGTTTGTTGGTTGCCTCAGCAGAAGGGCAATGGAAATTGAACACGCACATTGTTGAAGGGGATAGCAGTGCCAAAATGGAAGCGGCAAAGGCTGATGAGGCAATGGCAAAATACACGGGCGGCAAGGCAATTATCGAAAAAGCGCAGCAATTTTTGGCAAAAAAAGACTTGCTTGCGCCTTTACAAAAGCGTCAATTGGAGGTGATTTTGTTTAACGCAGGCAATAACCCTGAAACGGCAGGCGATGTCATTAAGAAAAGAATTGATGCGCAAAACCTACAAACGGAAAAGTTGTATGGGTATAAATTTATGATGAGTGGCAAGGAAGTTACGCCAAATGAAATAGATGAAGTTTTGAGAAGTTCTAGCGATTTGGCGCAAAGAGAAGCCGCTTGGCTAACGGCAAAGGCGATTGGTGGAACTTTGAAAGATGGCTTAGAAAACCTTAGAAACCTTCGCAATCAATCTGTTACACCTTTAGGATATAAAGATTTTTTTGCGTACCAAGCGGCAGAATATGGCATGAGTACCGAAGATTTAAGAAAGGTAACGCATGGCATGATTGGCGATACGTGGGATTTGTATAGAGAATTGCACACTTATGCACGCTATGAATTGGCAAAAAAATACAAGGTAAAAGAAGTGCCTGATTATATTCCTGCGCATTGGCTTTCTAACAAATGGGGGCAGGATTGGACACAGTTGGTTGAAGTTGAGGGTATGAACATTGACCCTTATTTGAAAAACAAAGGGGCAGAATGGATTCCTAAAAAGGGAGAAGAATTTTATCAAAGTATTGGCTTTGGCAAACTTCCCGAAACTTTTTGGACAAAGTCTAGTTTGTATCCTGTGCCAAAAGGGGCAAATTATAAGAAAAATACCCACGCTTCTGCTTGGCACATTGACAATGACAAAGATGTGCGTTCTTTGATGAGCGTGGAAGCAAATACGGAATGGTGGGGAACGGTTTTGCATGAATTGGGGCATATTTATTATTATCAAAGTTATTCTAACCCCGATGTGCCGATTATTTTGAGAACGGGGGCAAATCGCGCCTATCATGAGGCAATGGGAACAATGATGGGCATGGCTTCCTTGCAAAAGCCCTTTTTAGAAGGTTTGGGCATGATTCCCGCGAATACAAAAACCGATGATACCCTTGCTTTGATGAAAGAAGCCCTAGATTATGTGGTGCATATTCCTTGGGGAAGTGGCGTAATGACAGAATTTGAGTATCATTTGTATAGCAACAATCTCCCTAAAAATCAGTACAATAAACTTTGGTGGGATTTGGTGAAAAAATATCAAGGCATTGTGCCGCCAATAGAAAGAGGGGAAGAAAATTGCGATGCTGCCACCAAAACGCATATCAACGATGATGCTGCACAATATTATGACTATTCAATGTCGAATGTGTTGTTATTCCAATTTCATACGCATATCGCTAAGAACATCTTAAAACAAGACCCACATAATACAAATTATTGGGGAAATAAAGAAGTAGGTGGCTTTTTGCAAAAATTGATGTCCCCTGGTGCGAGCGTAGATTGGCGCGAGCATTTGAAAAATTCGATTGGGAGTGATTTTAGTGCAAAACCGATGAACGAATATTTTGCACCTTTAAAAGTATGGTTGAAAAAGCAAAATCAAGGAAGAAAATATACGCTTCCTAAAAAACCAAGCTTTGATTAAATAAAAAGAGTTCGGAACTTTTAAAAAGTTCCGAACTCTTTTCGCCACCGTTGGTAACTTATCAATTCAAGAAATATCTTTACTTTTGCCGATGGATTATATTGCCTTATTTATCTTGAAATTAGCCATTTATGAAAAAATATATTTTACTCTTACTTATTCTTTCGTTTTCAAAATATACAACCTTTGCACATAATTATGGAGAGCATGAATTGATTGGAAATCATGCAATGAAGTTATTTTTCAAGCAGTTGCAAAAAGATTCTGCTTCGTTGTCCGCCTATTTACCGCTCCATTATAACTCTCAAGTTCAAGAATATGTCTTTACAGATTTGTCAAAATTTCAATTACCCATCGGATATGGAACGCTTAATGCGCTTAGCGGCGACCACTCTGAAAATCCTTTGCAATTAGAGGAACAACTTTCTACCTTGAATAGCGAGATGCTCAAGGTGGTTCAATTACATAATTCCTACCTCAACCAATATCATTCGGGCGCGCCTAATGCCAAACTTGCTAAAGCCGACCCACATTTTACCAAACTTGCCCTCTACAATCTCTCTCATTTTTATGAATATGGCAAAGGGATTAAAGCCCATTTGAATTGTTTTCGCATAGAGAATGTGGAAGATTTGCTTAATCCAAGTTGCGCAACTAAGGCATTTAAGCGACTGCATAGTACAAATGCGATTAATATGTACGTAACTGTGCATACTGCGGCAATTTATTTGGCACAACTTGCGGGCATACACGCAAAAAATAGGAATCCTGATGCAAAAAAATGGTTGTATTATGCTTTTTTATACAATGCTTTCGCCGACCATTTTTTAGAAGATGCCTTTTCGGGAGGGCATTTGTTGGTAAAGAGAACGCTTTCTTCTTCGATTGTCAATAACAAATCTTTGCATGATTTTTATTGCAAATACGGGACAGAAGTCGTGAATTTAAAAGGCGAAATTTGGACTGCGTATGGTGATGATTTTTATAATCAACATCATAATGAGTACATAACCAAAGAGAACCTCATGCAAATTCATTATCCTACGCAAACAGAAGAAGCAAAACGAATGATTCAAGCGGTTTTTTTGTCTTTAGAAGAAGTAAAAAATGCGTTTTTAATGAGTAAAAATGGGGTAGAAAATTTGCCAAACATTGACAAAAAAATCCCTGAAAAATCAAGAGAAGAGCTTAGTTTTTTTCTTTCCAATTATCAAGCCTTAACCTTAATTCCTTTGCCTTACAATACAAGACTCAAAACCATTATGCCCGATACCTTGGCGCGAAACCAAGCCATCAAAGCAGCAAATCAAAAGCCTTATTTGCGCAATTATGTGCGCAGCAGAATTGCCAATTCGCTTGTTATTGGCATGACAAACAGTTACTTACTAAAAAGCGATTACCTATTTACGGGAACGGATATACGTCTAAATGCGGGTTTATTGAGTAGTAGTTATAAATTTAATAGCCGCCAAAAAAAGGCGGGCGTATTAGACGCATTTCACGGTTATACGGTGTCGTTTAGCACAGGTAAAATTCTGAATAAGCCTGAAAATATTTTCAAAGAAAATTGGATAATCAAAGGTGGTTTACGCAGCAATTTTGACTTTTGGGTAACAAACAAACGTTTTTTGGGGATTTATGCCTACAATGAAATCGGTTATGAAAGTCGAAATAAGGTGGGCGCATTAGTGTTTGTGCCTCAAGTTGGGCTACAACTTGGCTCTTTGCTCAATATGAATTATTACAATATGCCTTATCTCTTGAGGATTCCTGCCCAGTTATTGTTGCCGCTTAAATTCCGTGTGGGCGCGATTATTTCCAGCCAAAATAGCCCTGCTTATTTTTCAGGAGCAGAGATAGACATTGTGTTTTAGGTTTTGTTAAGAAGCGCGAATCGCAATCACAGGGTCAACTCTTGCGGCAAGAAAAGCGGGAATAATCCCTGCAAATAAGCCAATTAAAATGGAAAGGAAAACGGCATTGAGTACAGTCCCTTGAGAAACAACGATTTGCAAAGCAATGTCCATACTTTTTACGGCATATTCGGCAGCTTGCACCGCAACAAGTAATATCAAAATCCCCAATAATCCGCCTAAAATACAAATTACGATAGATTCTGTAAGAAATTGAAAAAGAATAAAACTTTGGGTTGAGCCAAGTGCTTTTTGAATCCCAATTTCATTAGTTCGCTCTTT